>CAUVRF010000015.1:0-27749 GCA_963554245.1 uncultured Streptococcus sp. | reverse complement strand
CGTCAAGAAGAATCACCAAATCCCTCGTATCATCAACCAAAAGATTGCTCAAAAGACTTCTATGACTGATATTGCTCATCAGCTAGCCATTTCAACTTCAACCGTCATTCGCAAGCTCAATGACTTCCGGTTTAAGCCTGATTTTTCTCGTCTACCAAAGATTATGTTCTGGGATGTTGAAACAGTCAGGGAAGTGACTGTTTAAATCGGGAGATGAAGATGAGTTTCATTGCACAAGATTTTGATAAGCTCGATATCATCACTGTTCTTGAGGGAAGAACACAAGCTGTCATCCGAAATCACTTTCTGCGCTACAATAGATCCGTTCGTTGTCAGGTGAAAATCATTACTATGGATATGTTTAGTCCTTATTATGACTTAGCTAGACAACTTTTTCCAAACGCTAAAGTCGTTCTGGATCGCTTTCACATTGTACAACATCTTAGCCGTGCTATGAGTCGTGTGCGTGTTCAAATCATGAATCAGTTTGAACGAAAATCTTTTGAATACAAGGCTATTAAGCGCTACTGGAAACTCATTGAACAAGATAGCCGTAAATTGAGTGATAAGCGTTTTTATCGCCCTAAACATCAAAAAAGAAAGGACGAATTTCGTCCTTTCTCGAGCTTAGCTTTTCTTCAACCTACTACAGTTGACAAAGAACCAAGTTCTTTTGGTTTGTATAGTTTAATAAAATTAAATAAATCCTCTACTTCTGATGACAGTGTAGCTGATTTAAGGTGAGCGTAATAAACTGTAAATGTGATCTGGTCCTCCGGTATTAGAGGGATTTTTATTAAATCATCATCTTCATCAGAGAGTGCGATATCAGCTAGTAAACTAACGCCAATCCCTTTCTTTAAAAGTTCTTTAAGAATGACAATGTCGTCACTCTTGAAGAATATTTCTGCCCTGTTTTGATACTTCTGATTAAGTAGTTCAAAAGCTTTCAGGTGAACAAAGTGTTCGTCTAAAAGTATAAAAGATTGATCTACTAAATCTTCAAAAGTGAAGGAAAGAGCAGTAGCAAGAGGATGGTTCTTAGATAAAACGATATACAGTTCTTTATGAAAGAGTTCATGTGTCTCTATTGAAGGATGATTAAGTGGTTCAATCAAGCCGAGTAAGCTCGCATCTAGTTCTCCCTTAAGGAGAAGATTTAATAATTCTACGGATCCACCACGAATAGGACGTACCTTTTTTAAAAAATCAAATTCAGTTTCTTTATTTAAGACAGAGAAAAGATACTGAATGATAATAGGAGGGAATCCTACAGTAGAGCAATGCGCCAAAGAGCGATTAATTTCTTTGCGAGTAGAAATGACCTCAGGTAAAATCAGTTCTGTATGCTTCAGAAGGATTTGTCCTTGAGGAGTTAGTTTGAAGGAACGATGCGAGGGATCGGGGTGAATCAATTTGCAGTTAAAAGATTCCTCTAAGCGCTTGATGGCATAAGAAATAGATGGTTGGCTGACTTTATGTTGTTTTGCTACTTCCGTATAGGATTGAAGCTGGCAGAGGTCATAAAAATATTGTAGATCTTTTAAATTCATATGGGCTCACTTTCATTAGTTGGAGAAGGAAAATAAGTGGAAATCACCAGATAAATACTTTTTATCCGTATCCTACAATTTGACTATACGAGTATTCGCTGGTTAAAATATAAGTGAGTCAGGGATATCAAAGATTATCTAAGATACTTTCAAAAATGACCAAGATCTTTTCTCGTTTATCAATAGGGAGCTGTTTAATCTTCATGTTGATTCTTTTGAGTGAAAGATTGTCAGTCTTATCAGAGGTTGATTCAAGGCTATCAAAATTGAAAAATTCCTCTGGGGTCATCTCTAGGGCGACAATCACTTTTTCAAGACTGTGAATGGTCAGATTCACATTTTGGTTTTCAAGTTGATTGATATACTTAAGCCCAAGTCCTGCTTGTTCCGAAAATTCTTCCTGGCTCATTTTTTTCTGTGTTCGAAAATATTTCACTTTTTGGGAAATATATTGTTGTAAATAGTTTTTATTCGTCATATAAATAGAATACAAGTTTTGCATGACAAAAAAACATCTTAAAAAATACAAAGTATTGCATAACAAACTTATATGATATTTATTTTAATTCGGATTGCCAATTTGTATGATTAGTTTCTTTTGCTCGAAACTTTTAGTAAAGAGTGATCATTGAGAGTTTTATGAGTTCAGAACTTTATAAAATATAACAACTTAAAGTGTCATTAATAATGGTGTTTTAAGTATAAAAGAGCTTATTAGAAAATTGTTCTCGTAGACTCATTATAACATATGCGTACACAATTGTATTTTTTAAACAACAAAGTTTTCTAAACAATTCGTTTTAAGTGGTATAATAGAAGTAAAAAGGAGGTTGCACTATGACTGCACATGATATTTTAAACAACCCTTTCCTCAATAAAGGAACTGCCTTTACCTTAGAGGAGCGAAAGGAACTAGGCCTTATTGGTTTACTGCCACCGTATGTTCAAACCATTGAAGAACAAGCGGCGCAAACTTATGCGCAAATGCAAACAAAAGCCAATGATTTGGAAAAACGTCTTTTCCTAATGGAAATTTTTAACACGAACCGGACTCTTTTCTATTACCTCTTTTCTCAACATTTGGAGGAATTTAATCCAATTGTATATGATCCAACCATTGCAGATACCATTGAAGGTTATAGTGACCTCTTTGTAGATCCACAATATGCGGGATATCTTGATATCAATCATCCTGAAAATATTGAAGCCACTTTGAAAAATGCTGCTGGGAATCGCGAGATTCGTCTCATTGTTGTAACAGATGCAGAAGGAATCCTTGGAATCGGTGACTGGGGAACAAATGGTGTCGATATTTCTGTTGGGAAATTGATGGTCTATACGGGTGCTGCTGGAATCGATCCTTCTATGGTCCTTCCTTTAGTCATTGATGCAGGGACTAACCGTGAAGAACTTCGTAACAATCCTAATTACTTAGGGAATCGTCACGAACGGGTTCGCGGAGATCGTTACTACGACTTCATTGACCAATTTGTTCAAACAGCAGAACGTCTCTTTCCTAAACTCTACCTTCACTGGGAAGACTTCGGCCGCTTGAATGCTGCCAATATTCTTGAAAAATACCGGAAACAAATTCCAACTTTTAATGATGATATTCAAGGTACAGGAATCGTTACCTTGGGTGGTATCTTTGGTTCACTGGATATTAGTGGTGAAAAATTAACAGATCAAGTTTATCTCTGCTATGGTGGTGGTACTGCGGGTGCAGGAATTGCCTCTCGTGTTCTTCGTGAAATGGTGAGTGAAGGTCTTTCTGAAGAAGAAGCCTATAAACGTTTCTTTATGGTTGATAAACAAGGTCTTCTCTTTGATGACATGGATGACCTAACTCCAGAACAAAAACCATTTGCTAAGAAACGTGCTGACTTTAGTAACGCAGACAAGTTGACTGACCTGCTTGAAGTAGTGAAGACTGTGAAGCCAACCATTCTTGTAGGAACTTCGACTCAGCCTAATACCTTCACTAAAGAAATAGTAGAGGCTATGTGTGAAAATACAGAGCGTCCGATGATCTTCCCTTTGTCAAATCCAACCAAGCTAGCCGAAGCAAGTGCTAAAGATTTGATTGAATGGTCAGATGGCAAGGCTTTTGTCGCAACAGGAATTCCTGCTGATACGGTTTCTTATAAAGGTGTCGACTATGTGATTGGTCAAGCCAATAATGCCTTGATTTACCCAGGTCTTGGTCTAGGTATGCTGGCTTCTGAAGCAAGTCTTTTAACTGATGAAATGATTGGAGCAGCGGCTCATTCATTGAGTGGTATTGTCAATCCAGGCCAACCAGGAGCTCCTGTCTTGCCACCATTCAAGTATGTAGCAGATGTTTCTATTAAAGTAGCAGAAGCAGTCGCTAAAAAAGCACAAGAGCAAGGTCTTGCGCGTGCTAAGGAAACAGATATGGCCAAAGCCGTTCGTGATTTGAAGTGGTATCCAGAGTATAAATAATTCATTGCTGCTGTCTATCCTTCTATAGCGACAGATTTGTATGGGCTGTGGACTTAAGTAATATAGAAAGAATACCTAGGTCACTCTTTTTAACCTCGATTACGAGTATCATTCCGATTATCGCTATCATTGTTTTGGGGTATATTCTTCAGGTGAAGGGATGGTTTAGAGATGCCTTTGGACCTAACCTGTCTCGTTTGATCATGAATGTAGCCTTGCCAGCGTCAATCTTTGTGTCGGTGATGAAATACCTAACACTAGATAAGCTAATCAGTCTTTCTGGAGGTCTCCTTTATACATTTGTGGCCTTTATCTTGGGCTATATTGTAGCTTATATTGCAGTTGTGGTTTTCAAGGTTCGTCCAGGACGGCGAGGGACCATGATTAATACCTTTGTGAATGCCAATACTATTTTTATTGGTTTACCTTTAAACGTTGCTCTTTTTGGGGATCAGGCTCTGCCTTATTTCTTAATTTACTATATCACCAACACGATTTCCACCTGGACATTGGGCGTGTATTTGATGACGAGCGACAGTAAATCGGGTCAAGGCAAGGAGACAACTAAATTTGACTGGAAGAAATTGCTACCAGCTCCGCTTGTGGGTTTTCTTGTGGCTCTACTATTTTTGATTCTTCGAATCTCTATTCCAGATTTCGCAACGAATACCTTAACCTATGTTGGAAATATCGTTACTCCCCTATCTCTGATTTATATTGGTATTGTTCTTGCTAAGGCAGGCTTGAAAACTATTACTTTTGATAAAGATACAATTGTCACTTTAGTTGGACGCTTTATCCTAGCTCCTCTAATCATGCTTCTTGTATTGAAGTTCTTTGCACCAAATATGGCGACAGTAGAATTTAAGACCTTTATGATTCAGTCCGCTACACCAGCTTTAGCTGTTCTCCCGATCCTTGCTAATCAAGGAAAAGGAGATGTGGAATTCTCTACGAATGTAGTGACTCTAAGTACGGTTCTATTTATCGTTGTTATTCCAATATTACAAACTTTATTAGGATAAGAAGGAAGAGGATAGGATTGAAAGTTATGCGTTAAGAAATTCCCCTATTTAAAAAATATTGATTTAAATTTTATGAAATGAATCAGTAGATATCGTTCTGAAAAACCTTGATATTACGCTGTTTTTAGTCTAACTGAAACTCGTACTTTCCAAATCAGGCTTGAAAAAAGCTCGTAAAGCATCACAATTTAGCAAACGTTCTTCGAAAGAATTACGATACTTACAAAGAGCACCTTTCGGGGTGTTCTTTTTGATTTCTAGAGCATCGATACTATAACAAAAGTAATTGTTCAGGCACGGCATGATGGAGCTCTTATGAGGAATTATTAAATTTGAGATGTTTCAGAAATCTGAGAAGAATTTTATGCCTTTAGAAGATATTGAACAAACTACTATAGGGCATACTACTATAATAAATTGATTAAAATAAGACTAAAAGGATGTAATATTGTACGGAACTAAGTCCTTGGATAAATTATTTTGGAGCCGATACACGACGAGAACTTCGCAAAGAATTCCTACTACCTTTTGAACAATGAAAAGATAAAACATTTCTAGTTCCCTACTTCTGAGGTAGTTCCTACGAAATTGCCACCTATATAAACCGAGACTGTTTATTTATGGTATCTCTCTATTTCTTATCTATACTCGTTTAGGAGTTCCCTTGAATAAAAGTTTTCTCACTTTCAATTTTTTAGCCTTTTTCAGAGAATAGATGCGACTTTTAACAATAAGTTATGAATTTATCTAAGCAGAAATCATTGACGGGTTGATTCTATTGACATTCTAAATGTTCATACCTAGCATAATTTAAGGATATCCTGAATTGTAAAGGTTTTTACCAGGCGGTTGCCATGTTGGCATTAAATTTAAATGCTTTAACATCTGTGATAGCAGAAAAATGACCTTAGGATGTTTGATTTAAGGAAAAGCCACACTCTAGTAATAGGGCATTCAGCTAGTAGTTCTAGTCCGATGATTCTTTACTTTCTCTTTAGAAACTTTCCTATTCTATTTCTTTTATATACTGTTCAATAACATGAGTTAGTTCTTGTTTTATATTTTTTTACTCTATATAATTCAAGAGCTTTACAAATTCGTGAGAGATATTTTTAGACTAATAGTATCTACTGGATTCCTCAAATGGTCTTATATTTTTAATATTAGGTCTGATTGCTTTCAGTAAATGGGTATCCACAATCATAGTTTTAGTATATAAGACCTCTCCTTTAAAGTAAGATCTGTGTTTATTAGAAAGATTAATGATAATATAATCTTTCTTTGCTTTTAAAGTGATTGATTTATCACATATTATTTATTTGATTCATATTTCAGAGGAGAGGAAATGAATAATAAGTAAAGGCGATTGATAAATCTAATATGGCACGTATTTTGTTGTAAGACGATTTTAGTTATTCTGAATACCTTATATTGAACTCTCCACGTGGAAGCTAGTCTAGTAATTTATGCAAATTACTAGACTATAATCAGTAATTATCGTACAATAGAATTGGCATTTTGCTATACTTCCATCTGACCAAGAGTAATGATACTCCTGCTAAAGATTAAAAATAGCTCTTAAACAAAATTAATATCGTAATTGCATCATTTTTTTGCATTAATTATGCAGATATTGTATCAATGAATCTTACGATTGAAAGGGGTGTTGCTTATTAAGGGAGATAATACACTGTTCAATTCATTTTAATTATTTAGAAAGGAAAAATCATGAAATTAAAAAAATTGTGGTTGTATATTTTAACGCCACTTCTAGTCTTGTTTGGCTCGATAGCTCTATCAAATCCAGTACAGGCGCAAGATTTGACAGATAAGGTCACATTGTCAAATGTTGAAATACGAAGTTCGGGGTCTGGTGTAGCTAACGAAACTTTTTGGCATTCTAAGGGACAAAAAGAGGTACGAGCTCTCTATTATGGGGAGTACAGTTTTCCCAATTTAGGAGCAGGAGAGATAAAGAATGGTGATTATTTCACCGTAAAAGCTCCAGATGGTCTAGATTTAGTTGACGCGACATTTGAATTAAAGGATAGTGTAAGTGGAGAGGTACTAGGACAAGTTACAGCAAGTAGTGCTACGAAGACATTAACCTTTACATTTAATGAAAAAGTTGAAAACAAACAAAATATTAAGGGAACTTTTAATGCTACTTCAATGCTAAAAACAACTGGAGAAGTGAATAAAGTCACGTATCATTTGCCTGGAGATAAAGAACAAACAATAACCTTTAAACCATTTGGTAGTGATAGCCAAGATGTGCCAGTTGAAGGCGAAATTGGTTATAAGGGTGGATGGACAACTTCTGATACGGACCATCTAGCCTGGTGGATGCGAATCAATCGTGCTGGCGAAGATTTAACTGGAAAAATTGTCAAGATAAATGATAGCATTGACACCAGTAAGGGATCACTAGCAACTTATCTTGTAGATAGTTTTAGATTCTTTGAGGTGGAATACAAGACACAGAATACAAGTAGCGCAGATGTTGTTTCCTATGGTCACGAATATAAAGTTACAACGGATCCGACAGTTTATCAAGCGAATCCAGATGATACGGCACTGTTAACCCTCAAAAATGGTGGGACTTCATTTGAACTTCTATTGCCAACCAATACAGGAACCAAAACTTTACGTTTAGAGTATAATACAACTACTCCTGCAGATGGAACGGAAGTTGTTAACAGTGCAGGGATAACTTATGATGGTGTCCCTCAGAAAAGTTGGAAATCTTGGGATGGAAAAGACACTGGTAGCACAACTATGAAATCAGGTGTCAAATCCGTTAAAGGAGCTGGTGCAACTGTTACAGCGGATCTTGCTGGTAAAATTAAAATCACCAAGTATGATGAAGCGGATGCTACTGTGAAGTTAAGTGGTGTTGTCTTTGAAATTCTTAAGAAGAGTGATAGAACGAAAGTTGCTGAAATTACGACAGATGAACATGGCGTTGCCCTTTCTCCAGTTCTCTCAGAAGGTCAATACATTGTAAAAGAAAAAGCACCTAAGTCAGGTTATGTTGCAAATAGTCAAGAGTTTGAAGTAGAGATGAAAAAAGAGGGTGTTCCTTTAAACATCTCTAACAAACGTGAGACAGTTGACTTTGAAGCTACTAAGACTTGGGTAGGTGGGAAAGCCGCAGATTATAAGAAAGTTAAGCTCGGTTTGTATGTCCATAAAGAAGGACAGACTATTGAGGACTCTAAACCTGTTTCTGGTAGCTATACTCCAGAAGTGACAGAATCCAATGGTGTTTATACTTACAAATGGGCGAAACAACTTCCTAAGTATGATGTTGATGGAACAAAATTAATCTACTCTGTTCGCGAGCTTCAAGATACTACTGAACTTCCTTTGAAAGAAGGAGAGAAAGTCGCATCTAACGATCATAACTACGTCGTCTCTTACAATGCAGACAAGACACAAGTAACCAACACTTATGAGGTTCCAAAAACAAAGGTAACTGCTAATAAAGTCTGGACTGGTGGAAAGGATAGTGTTCGCCCAAGTCTCTTCTTTAAATTGTATCGTACTCTAGAGGGTGGTACTGCAGAAGCAGTTACAGATGCTGACCAAAAAGAAGTACCTAAGACAGACGGTGCTGTAGAATGGTCAGATCTTCCTGCGACCGATCAAAATGGTGTGACATATACCTACAGCGTTAAAGAGGTTGATAAAGACGGAAATCCAGTTACTACAGTTGATGGCTATACCTCAGAACAAACAGCAGGATTGACTGTTACCAATAAGTATGCAGTAAAACCAACTTCAGCTTCTCTTGAAGTGACTAAGAAGTTGACTGGTCGTGAGTTGAAAGCTGATGAATTTGAGTTCACTTTGACAGACCAAGACGGTCATGTGAAAGAAACCGTGAAGAATGACAAAGACGGAAACGTTAAGTTCTCAGAATTGGAATTCGACAAAGCAGGCACTTATACTTATAAGATTGCTGAAAAAGCGGGTACTGCTACAGGTATCCAGTACGATACTAAAACCATCACAGCTACAGTAACTGTAGCGGATAATGGTAAAGGTGTCCTTGAAGCAACTGTTGCTTACGATGGTGAAAAAGTATTCGAGAACACTTACACACCAGCAGGAGCTACAAGTGTCACTCTTGGAGCTAAGAAAGTTCTTGAAGGTAAAAATCTTGAAGCAGGTAAATACAGCTTTGTTCTGAAAGAAGGCGACAAAGAGCTTGAAACAGTTACAAACGCTGCAGATGGAACTGTGACCTTCTCACCAATCTCATATGATGAGAGCCAAGTGGGAACTCACAAGTATACCATCTCAGAAGTTGCTGGATCTGAAGCAGGGATTACTTACGATAAGACCGTTCAAGAAGTTGAAGTAACGGTTGAAAAAGTAAGTGCAACTGAATTGAAAGCAACGGCTTCAAAAGAAGCAAAAGATCTTGTATTTACAAACAAATACACACCAGCAGGAGCTACAAGTGTAACTCTTGGAGCTAAGAAGGTTCTTGAAGGTAAAGATCTTGAAGCTGGTAAATATAGCTTTGTTCTGAAAGAAGGCGATAAAGAGCTTGAAACAGTGACAAACGCTGCTGATGGAAGTGTTACTTTCTCACCAATCTCATATGATGAAAGCCAAGTGGGAACTCACAAGTACACTATCTCAGAAGTTGCTGGCTCTGAAGCAGGTATCACTTACGATAAGACAGTTCAAGAAGTTGAAGTAACGGTTGAAAAAGTAAGCGCAACTGAATTGAAAGCAACAGCTTCAAAAGAAGCAAAAGATCTTGTATTTACAAACAAATACACACCAGCCAAAACCTCGGTTTCTGTGACGAAAAAATGGGATGATAAGGACAATCAAGATGGTAAACGCCCATCTTCTGTCACAGTTAAATTGCTTGCGGATGGTCAAGATACTGGTAAAACACTTGAACTCAATGCCGCAAACGGTTGGACTGGAAGCTTCACAGACCTTGATGCTGATAAAGGCGGCACACCTATCCAGTACACAGTAGTAGAAGTAACTGTTTCTGGTTACACTTCTAAGGTTACTGGTGACGCTGCATCAGGATTCACTATCACAAATAGTTACTCTCCAGAAACAGTTGACATTAAAGCAACTAAGAACTGGGATGACGCGAACAACCAAGACGGCAAACGTCCAACTAAGATTACAATCAATCTTTTAGCAGATGGTCAGAAAGTCGCATCGAAAGAAGTTCAAGCAGCCGCAGACGGAACTTGGACTGCTACATTCGAAAAATTAGCAAAATATAAAGCTGGTAAAAAAATCACATACACTGTAACAGAAGAAAAAGTTTCAGAGTATGAATCTTCTATTACTGACTTTAATATTACCAACAAGTATACTCCAAAAGAAATCGACTACAAGGTAACAAAAGTATGGAACGACGCGAACAACCAAGACGGCAAACGTCCTGAGTCCGTAACAGTTCAACTTTTCAAATCTGTAGATGGATCTAAACCAGTAGCCGTTGAAGGTAAGAAATTGACCTTGACAGCTAAGGATAAGACAGACGCTAACACTTGGGTAGCATCCTTTACAAAACTTCCACAATACGAAGCTGGTAAAGAAATCACTTACTCTATCGATGAAGTAGATGTACCAGCTGGCTATAAAGCCTCTGTAACTGGTCAAGTAGTGACAAACAATTACACACCAGAAACAGTCGTTCTTTCAGGAACTAAGGTTTGGAAAGATAACAACAACCAAGACGGCAAACGTACAACATCTGTAAAAGTTCAAATTCTTAAAAACGATAAAGAAGTCGTTCAAGAAATTGAAGTTTCAGAAGCAACTGGTTGGAAGTTCGAATCAAAAGCACTTCCTAAGTATGAAAATGGTAAACTAATCGAGTACAAAGTCAAAGAAGTGGTTGTGAAAGGATATACTTCAACAATCACAACAGAAAAAGAAGGTAAGTACACCATTACCAATGAATATACACCAGAAAAAATTGCTGTAAGTGGACAAAAGACTTGGATTGACAATAACGACCAAGATCGTATCCGTCCAGCATCTATCACAGTGAAGCTACTTGCGAATGGTAAAGAAACTGGCCAAGAAGCTACAGCCACAGCGGAAACAGGCTGGAAGTATGAATTTACTAATCTGGACCGTTACCAAAATGGTAAGCCAATCGAGTACACAGTCAAAGAAGTTGGTGTTCCTACAGGTTACACAGCTACTGAAACTGGTATGAATGTGACCAACACCCACACACCAGAGAAAACATCTGTAAAAGGTAAGAAGATCTGGAAAGGTGATGAAAACCATAAAGATGCTCGTCCATCTTCTATCACTGTGAAACTTCTTGCGGATGGTAAAGAGACTGATAAAGTAGCCACAGCTTCAGAAGCAACTGGTTGGACTTATGAGTTCACAGGGCTTGATCGTTACAAAGACGGTCAAGAAATCAAGTACTCTGTAGTAGAAGTTCCAGTTAAAGGTTACACATCTAAAGTAGAAGACTTCAATATCACAAATACATACATTCCAGAAAAACCAACACCAGGTGAACCAAATGAACCAGGAAAACCAGGACAAAAACCTCAACTTCCTAACACTGGTGAAAAAGCATCTAACGCAGCAGTAGTTGCAGGACTTGCTTTGATGGCAGTGACTGGTGGATTGTACTTTGTAAGCCGTAAAAATAAATAATCTCTAGATGAGAGTTGATTTTCAGTTAGTTCTTAGGAAGTAATTGGAAAGGAAATAGTCCAGAACACTTGTTCTGGACTATTTTTTATCTTGAGAAATAAGTGACGCTTTTTAAATGTTATTAAGAATCAATTTACATAAGATTAGTTGATAGTAGCATAATATTTTCAATAAATAATAAAGTATGCTCTTGAATTTTTTTAGTATTCTAGCCTATAAAGCATAGGCTATTGATGGGGTTTTGTCATCTGAAATGAAATAATAGATCGTTAAGGGATAACAATTGATTTGAGAAGCGTTTGTCCTGCTAAGTGATGAAAGTGAATTCTGTGAATGGAGATGGCTCGAGTAAGTTTTAGAAGAAACTATTTAGGTAGGAGGCTAGAAAAATATGGGCTTCCAGTACTGTGAATTTATAAAAAGTTCAATTAAATTTGGGGATCCTTTATGGATTTTTTCACACAAGGTTAATCGTGAAAAAAAGAGAAGACCAGATGGCCTTCTCTACGGGGGAACTGAAATAATGGAAAAGAATCAATCAAAGATATTTATTAGTCTTTGAAATTCTTTTGGAAGATGAGGAGAGACAAGATAGAAGTAATGGCTGCCAAGCAGAGGAAGGCAGTTGCTTCTTGTTCCCCAGTTGCTGGAAGTTGTCTTTCCTTGTCTTCTTTGACTGTAGCTGTAACAGGAGCTTTTTCATCTTTTGATGATGAATTATCTGTTACGACTGGAGCAGGTTTTTCAGTCTCTCTTGGTAGAACATACTCAGGAAGAGTCACAACTGGTGGCGCTTCTGTTCCAACTGAGCTTTGTTTGCTACCTACCTCAATGACTCGATCTTGAGCTGGTGTTGCTTCTGTTTGGAGAACCTTGCGATTGTCACCGTCCACTTCAACATACTCGACTAAGAGACCGTCTTTTCCTTCTGATAGAACTTGCTCTTTTCCTTTGTCTAATTGTGGGTTTTCGCGACGAATCGTCTTGAACGGTACGATCTTATTGACGATTTCCAAGCTTGGAAGTGTAAAGACAAGGTCTTTAACCCCTTCCTCAGGACTTGAAGAAGTAATTGGTTTCTCAGGTTGAGCTGGAGTTTCTGGTTGCGCCGGTTTTTCCGGTTGCGCCGGTTTTTCAGGTTGAGCAGGTTTTTCAGGCTGAGCTGGAGTTTCCGGTTGAACTGGTTTCTCAGGCTGAGCTGGTTTCTCAGGTTGAGTCGGATTTTCCGGTTGCGCTGGCTTTTCAGTCTCAGCAGGTTTTTCCGGTTGTACTGGTTTCTCAGGCTGAGCTGGAGTTTCCGGTTGAGCAGGTTTTTCAGGCTGAACTGGTTTCTCAGGTTGAGTAGGTTTTTCAGGCTGAGCTGGTTGTTCTGGTTGAACTGGAGTTTCTGGTTGAACTGGTTTCTCAGGTTGAGCTGCTTTGAGCTTGTTGATTTGTTCGAGAGCAGTTTCTAGCGCTTGATTGACTGCTTCCTGAGTTTTAGCTTCTTGGATTGCAGCAATGGCTTGGTCAGCAATTGCTAATAATTTCTTCTTAGCTTCCTTGTTGGATCCAAGCTCAGCGACTTTTTTCTCGATAGCTTTTGTCAAGCTGTCCATAGCTTTATCATACTCAATTTCAGATTGTTTTGGTTCAGCTGGTTGCTCAGGCTGGTCAGGTTTCTCAGGTTCTTCAGGCTGTTCCGGTTGCTCTGGACTAGGTTCCTCTTGGCCTCTTTGATAGTTCTCATCCTTGGATAGGATATCTTGTAGGGCACTGACTGTCAACATAACATCCTGAACATCCACTGCATCAGCACTGAGTTGGTTTCTCAATTTTTCTAGATTTGCTTGGAAAGCTTGGCGTGCAGTAGCCGTATTCTTCAAGCCTGCTGGGTCAAAGTTGGACAGATCATCTTTCCATTTAGAGATAGACTGGATGATATCTGCCTTGCTGTAGAGTTCGCTGCCTTCGCCACGAGTGATGAATTGGTCTACCTGGATACCGATATTTTGAGACAAATCGTTTCGATCAGGATCTAGTTGAAGGGTGACTGCGTGCAAGTTTTCGTCCAGACCTTTTAGGCTAACTAGAGTTTGATTGCCTTGGCGTTGGGCTGCACGACCGCTAAAGTATTTCTTGCCATCAATAGTTGAAGCATTTCCCATGCCATCTTGGTAAGGAACTTCTTTGCCATCTAGGAAGACTTTGTAGATGCCATGATTTGGATCGACATAGCCCTTGATATCAAGTCCAGTACCGTAGAAGTAGGCTGTGACAGTTGTCTTTTTCTTTTGCTCATCGGTTAAGCGGCCAAAGGAAGCCCAAGACTCAGTCTTTTGGTATTTGTCTGCCGAATTGGTTTCATGGTGCCAGCCAGGACTGTAATCCAACTGACTAGCTTGGTCATCATAACTTGTTTGGTCCTTGATCAGCAATTCAGCTTTCATCACTTGGATGGTTGCATCTGTAGCAAAACCGAGCAAGGCACCATCAGTGACAGAAGTGAGCTTGGCTTTGAAGTCAAAGATAGAGTCGGCTTGTTCTGTAAAGTCAATCGTTGGGATGGTAACAGTCTTTTCTGTTTCTCCATCTTTAAAGGTCACATCTTGAGTTGTATCTTGGTAAACTTTACCGTGGACTCCAGTTCCAGGTTCTGTGATGAAGCGAACAGTAGCAGTCCCCTTGCTTCCACCAACACGTTTAATCTTAACAGTGACGGGTTTTCCTTTTTCGACTTCGTAGTTGGTAGACTCGAGTTCAAACATCCCTTTACTATCATTATTTAGGGTGTAGATTCCTTCAGTAGCAATTGGTTCGCCTGTTTTGTTTACAAGAGTAATAGTGTGTTGGCCAGGTGCTAAATCGCCTGTCTCGAAGACTTTTTGGCTGCGTTTACGGCTAGCATTCTTAGTTTGCACATCGGCAACCTTTTGACCATCAACGTAGACGGACATTTCTCCATGACCTGGATCGACCGTAGAGACGACATAGGCCTTGGTTCCTGTAAAGGTATAGCTTACTTTGGCATCTTTTTGA
Source organism: uncultured Streptococcus sp. (assembly GCA_963554245.1). Classification (GTDB taxonomy): domain Bacteria; phylum Bacillota; class Bacilli; order Lactobacillales; family Streptococcaceae; genus Streptococcus. The sequence continues at coordinate 13,018 of CAUVRF010000015.1, read as the reverse complement.
TTGGTCCACATAGAAGTGCCACGAACACCTTCAGATTCATTGTACCAAGTTGTTCCGGCTGTATCTGCTGTTGTGTTTGAGTGGTATTCAAGTCCAAGAGGGTAGCCATCAGTCTTTTCAATGCTGCTTGGTGTCTTGTAGACTGAGAAGTTGGTCAAGATTGGAGTTGCTTGAGCACCATTGATGGTTACACGAATTTTTTGTGCCTCTACAGGCTTGCCTTGAACCAAGCGACGGTAACCAACGGTCGAACCTTCGCCGTAAGTCACCCAACGTCCGTTGATTTCGACTTCAATCTTGAAACCAGAGATACGTTGACCTTTGGCGATGTCTTCCTTGAGTTCAACAACGTCAAAGCGTCTCTTTTGCCCCAAATCAACTGTAAAGCTACCAGTTGTAGCATCATTTGAGAGCGCCCAGCTCGTATCATCTTTACCGTCAGTCAGGTGACTTTCTTTGTAGAGGTGGTTCTGACGAGTAGAACTTGCTGTTACAGTAGCACCTTTGGCAAAGTCAGTCGCATACATTTGGTCTAGGGTTGCCTTGAACTCCTTCAAGCGAGCCACATCCGCATCTGCAAATTTTCCTTCTTTATTTGGTGGAATATTGAGAAGGAGCGGGGTTCCACGACCAACAGACTTGAAGTAGATGTCCATCAGCTCTTTAAGTGATTTCGGCTGTTGATTGTCATGATAGAACCAGCCTGAACGGATCGAAACATCAGCTTCCCCTACAGAGTACATATCACCATCTGGGTCACCATGGTTGAGGTATTCGTTTTTCACATCGTCTGTGATGTTGGCCCGTTTAACTTTATGCCATACAGGGTCGCCTGCTATACCTCGTTCATTTCCGATCCAGCGAACGCTTGTTGGCTGAGCAGAGAAGATGGCGATATCTCCTTCGGCTTCTTTGATGTATTTGAACCATTCATCAAAGGTATAGGTTACTTTTTGGGCACCGCTACCACGCGCACCGTCCATCCAAACTTCGATAAATTTCCCTTTATTACCGTATTTCGGATTACCAAGGATTTCTTTCAGTTGGTTGAGATAGTATTGGTTGTATTCTTTTTCGGTTGCAACATGGTATTTTGGATGATTAGCATCCCATGGTGACAAGTAAACACCCATATTCATGTCATACTTGCTAGCAGACTTGGAAACTTCTTCGAGAAGGTCACCCTTTCCATCTTTCCATGGGCTAGCAGCTACGGTATGGTTGGTGTACTTAGATGGATAAGCAACGAATCCGTCGTGGTGCTTAACAACCATAATGGTTCGTTTGAAGCCAGTTTCCTTCAGAGTGCGAATCCACTGGTCAGTATCCAAGTTGGTTGGATTGAAGTATCGGGGGTCTTCTTTCCCATTTCCCCATTCAGAATTGGTATAGGTGTTCATTCCGTAGTGGATGAAAGCTGCCAATTCTTCCTTGTGGTAATCGAGTTGAGCCTTGCTTGGAAGAGGTCCATGATTGCCAATTTCGGTTTCTTTATCTTCTGGATGAGCCACTGGTGGAGTCGGTGTCGTTGGATTAGCTGTATCAGCGACTGGCTCGTATTCAAAGACGACCTCATTCACCCCTTTTTGCTGGATCCTTGCTTCCAAGCTAGCTTTTACTGGACGGTAGCCAGCAATGTCTTTTGCATGGAAGGTGTTGACAAAGGAAACATCATACTCTTGACCGTCATTGTTATCAACTGTCGCTTCCGCTAGTTCAGTAGCTGTTCCTTTTTGACGGTAGTAAACTTTGAAAGAGCCTTTGTTGACTTTATAGACCACCTTGATGACACGGGTACCGGCAGGCGCTTTGCTGACAACATTGTGCTCTTCAGTCCATGCATCTTTTAGCTGTTTATTGACTGCTACGCCATCAATGGATACAATTTCGTATTTATCTTTATTCTTCTGATAGAAGTCCGTCTGCTCGATTTCTTTTTTGAAATTGTAGTCAAATGGCGAATCAACAGCTGTCTGTTCGATGAAGGTATCATTATCTTTGACAGGATTTCCTTCTTCGTCTTCGTGTTGGATAACCACACGGCCGTATTCAACTCCCTTGGTCAAGGTAGCAATCCCATCTTGGTTGAAGGAATATTCGTTGCTTCCGATAACAGCTTTCTCATTTCGAAGCATACGTCCTTCATCGGTAAAGTAGTAACGATTTCCGTTATCACCTTGGTACCAGCCTTTCACACCATACTTGGCAATCATGTCCTTAACCCATTTCAGTTGTTCAGGTGAAAGGACGAGTCCGCCACCAAAGCGATCCTTTTCAGCCACACCATTGTCAACGGTTCCGTGTTGGTGAACCCCCAGAACTTTTCCTTGGCTATCGACAATCCCGCCACCAGACAAACCAGATACAGAAGTGGTTTTGTAGGTGATACCAGTCGTTCCCTTATCATCATAGGACTCAACAGATCGGATGGTCCCATCTGCCTTGTAAAGCTGACCAGCTAGGATAGGTTGTTTCAGTTCTTTTGAGCTCGAGTCAGTTGGGTAGCCAATCGTACTGATGGCTTCTCCCGGCTGATGCGTCTTGTGCTCCGCTAAAGGCGCAAAGGTTGCTGCTTTGTTTGGACTAGCAATCGGAAGAGGAATAGGAGCTTCTACAAGAGCAAGGTCGTTTTTATAGCCTTTTCCAAACTCCTTCTTGTTCCAGAAATGGATATCTTTTTCTCTGAATAAAACCGTAGTTCCAGAAGATGGTAGTGAGTTTTTCTTTTCGCTGTTTGAACCAACGTTATAGTAGAACTGGGCAGATTTTCCACCACGAATGTGACCTTCGCCAGTTTCTTTATTGGCTTCTAGGAAGTTATGAGCAACGGTAAGGATCAAATTAGGTGCAACAAAGATACCAGATCCTGAAACGAGGTAGCGTTGCTCTCCTGCATTGTAAGTGCTGTAAACCATAGTGGCAGCAGTAGCAGGTTGTCCCTCGTAGTTGATGTGTTTGAGGTCTTGTCCACCGTTAATGATGGCACGGTTTCCGTTCTCAGTTTCTTTTGGAGCTTCTTCCTTGTCCTTTAGAATGCTCTTAGTTTCTACCTTTGGACTAGCTTTCTGGTCAACGATAGTAGTCGTATCGAGTTCTTTGACAGGTGTGTCGGGATAGGCACGGTCCTGAATGTCTTCAGGGAGCAAGTCAGCACTGTTGGTATCGGCAACAGGTGTTTCTTGTTTTTCAGCTTCCACACGACCTTCTTTTTTGACTGGTTCAGCCTTGGTCTCTTCTATATCTGCGACTTGTTTCATTTGCTGATCTAAATTGGATGTTGTGGCAGGAGAGGTTTCGTCTGCACGCACGGTTCCAGAAGCAAAAAATGCCAGTCCCACGATAACAGATGCCACACCTACAGTCAACTTCCGAATGCTAAATGTTTGCCCTTTTTCAAAAAGGTATCGATTCATAATATACTCCTAGTTTTTAGAAAGGCAGTCAGCTACTGCCCAAGCCCAAGTCTGACTTGGTTACAACTTGATTTAATGAAAAACTCTCTGATAATTTGTAAGCCACCTTACCTCCTGTTTATAAAGCGCTTTCATTTTAAGATAAAAAAATTTAAAAGGTCATTTCTCCCTTAAAATGACTGAAAACTTTTAATATAACAAATATACTAAATTAATGAAAGAATTGCAATAGCAAAAAGCAAAAAAATAAATATAAATTAAAGAAAATTAGTTACTTTTTAAAGAAAAAACGCATCCTTTCAGGGCTCAAACTAAATGAAAGGATACGTTTTAAAAAGAAATTAAAGTATTTTTTGAAGAGACTCTTGGATGGTTTGTGGGTCTGTTTTGGAAGAGAAGCGCTCAAGGACTTGCCCATCTCGGCCAATGAGAAACTTAGCAAAATTCCATTCAATTCGTTTTCCTAGTGGGCCAGATTTCTGGTCTTTTAGCCAAACATAAAGAGGATCTGCTTCCTTGCCGTTGACCTTGATCTTGCCAAAGCGAGGAAAAGTAGTCTGATAGTGTAGGCTGCAGAAACTATTAATCTCCTCTGCGCTACCGGGCGCTTGTCCCATAAACTGATTGCAAGGGAAATCCAAGATTTCAAAGCCCTGATCTTGATAGTGCTCATAGAGTTCCTGAAGTCCCTGGTACTGGGGCGTTAACCCACATCCGGTAGCAGTGTTGACAATCAAGAGAACTTTACCACGATAGTTATCCAAGGGGATTACTTGGTTGTTTTGGTTCAAAACGGAAAAATCATATACACTGGTCATGATGGCCTCTTTTCTTTTTCTACATTGTAACAGTTTTTACCCTTTTCGTCGAGTTGGATGAGAGAAGTTGTCAAAATAATACACATTTGTACATAAATCAGGACAAAATGATGCTCCTTTTATGAAACATGGTATAATAGGCCTATATAGCTAAATGAAGTAAACCTATCACAAGGGATTGAGAAAAGGATGAAACAGTCATGTCAACAGTAAAAAGTGATCTAAATATTGCACAAACATATGCGAGTCAGCTGAAAAGTGCTTGTCAATCTTTAACAGCGGTCATTGCGGCTAGTCAAGATGACCTAACGACCCTTCAAGGGAATAACAAGGCTCATCAATGTCTGACAAAGGATCAAAATCTAGCTAGTCAGATTACAGCCGCTGTCGCCCTAACTTCCGAACGACTTCACTCTGTAGCGAGCGATTTTGAAGCGCTAGATAAGGCTGCTGCCAATGGTTTTGGGAGTCATACATGAGTAAGTTGGATGAGTTGAAGAAAAGAGAGCGAGACCTCTTGTACCAGCTAGAAGACAATGGAAAAGAGAACTACCGCACCAAAGCACTGATAGAAACCTTTGAAGGATATGATAGAGCTAGCCACCGTTATCAAAGTGATTTGTGGGAGGCGGCCTATCAGAGCCGATATGCAGGGCAGTTGGAAGAAACGCTCCTGCAAAGAAACCAACTTAAAAACCAAATCTTTGAGGACCTCACCTATCACATGGATGATTTGAAGAAAGAAAAGTTCCGGTTAGAGGGAGACTTGGATGTGGTTTACTATGAAAGACGCAGGGAACTAGAAAGAGAGGAGGAAAAACGACATGGGCATTGATATGTATTTGGAACAATCACAACTACAAAGTTCGAGTGTAGCGACCATGTGCCAATCTCAGGTGGAGGCTTATCAAGATTTGCAATCAGCCATTCAAAAGTTTTCAGAGGACACAGAGAGTCTAAAGGGAGATGCTTATGATTCGGCTAGAAGTTTTTTTGCAAGTGTCTTATTGCCCTTGAGTAAAGGGGGCCAACTCTATGCAGAAACCTTCTCTCAAGCTATCAAGAAATTTCCAGAAGACTACCAAACGATGGTCGACAGCAAGAGTTGGCGCGAGGATGATTTGCTTGATAAGATCCGCCAGGAAGAGCAAATGATTGCCTATCTAGATGAAGTCAACCAATCCCTTTCTAGATTAACCATGGATAGTGAAGAAAAGGGGAGATTGAGACGCAGTAATGTGGAACTCATGCGAGGACATCATGCCAATAAACGCGTCTATGAAACAATTTTGAGAGACCTGCGTGCCTATGATAGCTACTCAGGAGGACTGTTTGATGAACTAGACAATATCGATGTGCAACTGAGTCGCGGACTGGCCCAGATCGAAACGAGTTGGGACGCAAAGCAAGGCGTCTTTAAAGTTCCATCTGACCTGACTTGGGCCAACTACCTGACTGCCTACTCTGATACAAAGGACATGAAGCTCAGCCGTCAAGAGAAGGCCTTTGTCCAGACCATGATGGCAGAATACGGCTTTGACGCAGAGACTGCCCAACAACTCCTGACCATTAAGCAAGGGATAGACAAGAAGTTTCCAACCTCTAGTCAAGAGTTTCGTGACTATATCTTTTTGCGAGTTGTCGGTGCAGCATCTTATAACGAGTCAAAGTGGGATGAGACTGCAGGCTATTTAAAAAATTATTTTTATGATGAGGTTGTTAGTAGTCCATCTACAGTTGAAAAAATGAGAGTAGAAAAACCACTTTTTGAAATTTTTAAAGAACTTGGAATCAAAGAAGAAACAGATGCAAAAAAATTGATTTATAATCTTAGATTGCAGCATGTGTTAGCTAGCGGCGGAAGTAGTGTTAAAAAAATGAAGGAAAAAGATAATAAAACAGGAACTACATCTTATAGTGATGCTCGGGATAAGTATGAAAAAGTTTATGGCAAAAATAACAAATTTGACCAATTTTGGGACAGTAAATTAAAGTCATACTCTAACAACGGAGCAGGTCATGCAGACTTTACCCACCAGTCCATTACCATGGCTACTCATCTAAATCCTAGCAGTCTTCAGTTATCCGATTTCTATGGCGGTAGAGAACATGTCAAGGACCTTTCAGGCTGGGAGGGAGACACGACCTTCAATGCTAATGATATGAAGCCAAGTATCGGAGAAGATGACTACAAGGCAGATTTAGACTCGGTCAACCTTATCGGCCGCATGCAGAAGAGACAATCCTATGACCAAGCTATAACTTCTTACTATGCAGACCTTCAAAAAGACTCCTCTCAGAGAGAAAGAGAATTTCTTAACAATAAAGATTGGAAAAAGGTCAGAAGTACTATCTATTCTAGCCTAGTACCTGCAGATATTCTGAAAAAGGGTGAGGTATCTATTAAAGAGTACATTGATAAAAACCATTCAGATGTATCAACATTTTTAAATCGCTTAGAAGCTGTGGGAAATTAGGAGGATGATGATGAAAAAAATATTAGGTTTAGTAGCCTTATTCGTGATAATTGTATCATCCTGTTTTTACTTTTTTACTAGACAACCTAAAAATATTTTTGATGAGATCTATCAAGAAACTGAGAAGACATATCTTGGAAATAATGTTTTTAACCAGTTGAAAGATGTTGAAGTACATAAGTATGAAATATATGATAAAGATATGCAGGGAACAGGAAAGTATACTCCCAAGGTAATTTACATTGATAATTATCTACCTGCAAATTATTCCGAGACTGAATTAGAGTTTAATTTTGATAGTATAAACAAAGGAATGTTTATTTGGTTTGAATGGAAAGTAAATTCAAAGTTTTCTTTGTGGTATTTAAGTTATTACAATATTAAGAGTAAGACTCTAGAGAAAGAACTTGCAATTTTAGAAGAGCCAAGAAAGGCTGGAGAGTATCTCAAAGATGAAGAAAAAGTAAGAGACTATTTAAAAAAATACAATATAACCAAAGAAGATTTAGACAAACATTACGACGAAATCGTCAACCAGAAGGTTTTAAAAGATTGGTGTTCGATTTATGACAGCAAGTACTCGCCAAGTAACTATGGAGATGTCAAGATTGAAACCCAGTGGGAGAATTGGTAACAGGTCACGCAGACTTTACCCACCAGTCCATTACCATGGCTACTCATCTAAATCCTAGCAGCTTTCAGTTATCCGACGTCTATGACGGTAGAGAGAATGTCAAAGATCTTTCTGGATGGGAGGGGGACACGACTAAAAATGCTACGGATATGAAACCAAACATTGGCGAGGATGATTACAAGGCAGATTTGGACTCGGTCAATCTTATCGGCCGTATGCAGAAAGGACAATCCTATGACCAAGATATCTCTTCTTACTATGCTGACCTTCAAAAGGATTCGACTCTGAGAGAAAGAGAATTCTTAAAAAATAAGGATTGGAAAGAAGTTAGAAGTACTATTTATGCTAGTATCCTTCCATTAGAGGTTATGGAAAAAGGGGAAGATGCCATTAAAGCATATATCGAAAGTAACTATCCAGGTGTGTCCAAGTTTTTAAATCGCTTGGAAGCCGTGGCGGAGTAGGAGGAAATCTATGAAGAAAATACTAGGTGTTTTAACAATAGTTGTATTACTTGTATCAGTTTCTCTTTACTTCTTTATGCATCAACCTAAAAACATTTTTGATGAAATCTACCAGGAAACTGAGGAAACTTATCAGACAAATAATATTTTAAGAAACATAGATGGATTTGATATTAAACTAGTTTGGCCAAGCGACGGAGAATTTTTAAGGTATACACTTTCAGGAAATTATAAAAATCTTCCGGAAGGTTATCTTGAACTGAGAATTGGATTTAGTTTTTATTCCGAAGATGAAATTGGTTCGATTTCATTTGAAAAACGTATAGAGTCCAACGTGAATATAAAAATGTGGACTGTATATTCTCATAAAGAACGTAGTTTAAAAAAATTTGTAAAAATAGTTTTGAAGAAGGCAGATACGAAAAATTACATCGAAGACGAAGCACAGGTGAAATCCTACCTAGAGCAGTATGGTATCACTGCCAAGGATTTGGATTCTTACTACGACGAAATCGTCAATCAGAGAGTCCTGAAAGATTGGTGCTCGATTTATGACAGCAAGTACTCGCCAAGTAACTATGGTGATGTCAAGATTGAAACCCAGTGGGAGAATTGGTGATAACATGAAGAAAATCCTTGGTTTAGTAGCGTTATTTACACTAATTGTATTATCTTGTTTCTACTTTTTTACTAAACAACCTAAAAACATTTTTGACGAAATCTACCAAGAAACTGAGAAGACTTATCGAACAAATAATATTTTAAGAAACATAGAAGGCTTTGAAATTAGTCCAGGTTGGCCAAGTGATGGAGAGTATTCTAAATATTATCCATTTGGAATATATAATAAAGAACATACCCCAGAAGAGTATTTTGAAATAGAAATTAGTTTTAATTTTGATACAAAAACACAATTAAGTTCAATCTCATTTGAAAAACGAATTGGACCAAACGTTAGAGTTCGCTTGTGGAATAAATATAGTCGTAAGGATCGTGTTTTAAAAAAATTTGTAAAAATAGGTTTAAAGAAAGCAGATACGGAAACTTATATCGAAGACGAAACCCAAGTGAAATCTTACCTAGAGCAGTACGGTATCACTGCCAAGGATTTGGATTCTTACTACGACGAAATCGTAAATCAGAAAGTCCTGAAAGATTGGTGTTCCATTTATGACAGCAAGTACTCGCCAAGCAATTATGGCGATGTCAAGATTGAAACCCAGTGGGAGAATTGGTGACGAGGGTCAGTAGATATTTTGGAAAATATCCTATGAATTGAAGTGGAAATCCCACCTAGAACGAACTAGGTGGGATTCTTTGCCTATAAATTAAAAAATTAGCGAATCTTGCTCTATTTTTTAACGTGTTCCGATAAAAAGGCGTAGGTCATGCTTCCAAAGATGGCACCAATTCCCAAACCTAAGACTAGTAAAGGGAGCGTTTTATCGAACTGGGAGAGGTTGTCCCAAAAGGTATTGAGGGGGAGATGCTGAACAAAGAGTTTGTGAAAGGCTGATAAGACAAACAAGCCAATTGGAATACTGATAAATACGCCCCAACTACGAAGGTTAATCTGGCTTTTGCTGTAGCTTTTGTGATGGATTTCGGACAGGTCATCCTTGTCTAAATGTAAGTTGCGAACTGCTAGTCTCGCCCTAGATGAGAGGACGAAGATAAGTCCAAAATAGAGGTAGGGCGTGGCATCTCGAACCAACTCTATGAAGCGTCCAAATAGGAGATAGAACAAGAAGAGTAGGAGGGAGGAGTAAACGATTTGGATCAAGGCACGAGCACAAGCCTTGTAAATCATCTCTTGACGGCATTCATCAAAAGGCCCTTGTATGTGAAAGAATAGTTTAAGTAAGCGAGTGGTGAAATCTTCTTTTTTCATGGGAGTAACCTCCTAAATGAGCGATTTTTGATTGACTTCTTTAAAGAGTTGATAGAGAGTATAGAAGTAAACCAAACTAAAAATGATACAGATTATTAGAAATACCAGGTATCTCCAATCCATAGGATTTGTTAAAAGTTGTGGAAAGGATACGAGGATAAAACAGAGAGATGCGTTTAGAAGACGTATTTTTTTTGATTGGATTTTCTGGAATCTCTGTCCCTTGTTCAATACAGGAAGGAATAAAAGAAAGATAATCAAGAAAGGATGCTCAATATGTCCAGAAAGTAGGAAAAAGGTAACAAAGATACTGATAAAAACATGACTGATCAGTAGTTTAGCTAGTGATTTCATAAGGCACCTCCTAGTCGTCTTCTTGGTCTTTCTTGGCCTTTTGAATGCGAAGAGAGACGATAATTTGCATCATCAGTCCAAAAAAGAACGCTCCCAGTATAGTTTTTAAAATATGTTTTGAATTCAGAAGAGAACTGATGAAATTTGGATTTTCACTGGTTAGGTTATCGATGAGTGGCATTATAAAAAATATCGCTATGCCGTAGATCAGACCGGCTTTTAGACCCGGAAAATGTAGCTTTTTACTTTCTTTTTGACTCAGCATTTCGGGATCAATAGCTGTGATGCCCGTTTTCTTGGTTTGAGAGACTACATAGAGGGCAGCCATCATCGAAATGCTAAATACCACGAGAGGATAGCCGATAGCGACAATTTGCGGGTATTTATAAGCAAGGACAAAGGGGATGAGGTTGCCAAATATCATCAGATAAAAGAGAACAATAAAGACCTGATTCCCGATACGATCGGCCTCGCGCCGTTTGTGTTCGTCAAGGGGACCAGAAATACCGTATATGCGTTTGATGAGTTTTTCAGTGAGAGTTTCTTTTTTCATTTGTTTGCTCCTTTTTTAAAAATCGTCTTCCCAAAAGAGACTGTTAAGGTCAGTTTGGAGGCTGTGGGCGAGATTGAGACAGAGTTCCAGGGTTGGATTGTACTTGTCATTTTCAATCATGTTGATGGTCTGTCTCGAGACACCGATATCTTTGGCGAGCTCGAGCTGAGAAATACCCAGTTCCTTGCGGAATTCTTTGACACGATTCATAGGGTCTCCTTTCTGATATGTCGTATATATTTGACTACATTATATTCTTTTGGAGATGAGATGTCAAGTATATATGACATATTTTTGAGAATTATTTTCGAAGAAACTTAGCCTTGTCTGACAAGTGCAAGCTGGTCAGATTTGTGGTAAAATAGATAAGATATGACAAAAGAATTTCATCATGTAACGGTCTTACTTCACGAAACGATTGATATGCTTGACGTAAAACCTGACGGTATCTACGTTGATGCGACTTTGGGCGGAGCAGGCCATAGCGAATATTTATTAAGTAAATTGAGCGAAAAAGGGCATCTCTATGCCTTTGACCAGGACCAGAATGCCATTGATAATGCGCAAAAACGGTTGGCACCCTATATCGAAAAGGGGATGGTAACCTTTATCAAGGACAACTTCCGTCATTTGCAGGCACGTTTGCAGGAGGCTGGTGTCCAGGAAATTGATGGAATTTGTTATGACTTAGGGGTGTCCAGTCCTCAGCTGGATCAGCGTGAACGTGGTTTTTCTTATAAAAAGGATGCGCCACTGGATATGCGGATGAATCAGGAAGCTAGTCTGACGGCCTATGAGGTGGTCAATCGTTATGACTATCATGACTTGGTTCGGATCTTTTTCAAGTATGGTGAGGATAAGTTTTCTAAACAGATTGCCCGTAAGATTGAGCAAGCGCGTGAGGTGAAACCAATTGAGACAACGACGGAGTTGGCAGAGATTATCAAGTCGGCCAAGCCTGCCAAGGAGCTCAAGAAAAAGGGGCACCCTGCCAAGCAGATTTTCCAGGCTATCCGAATCGAAGTCAATGATGAGCTGGGCGCTGCAGATGAATCCATCCAGCAGGCCATGGACATGCTGGCTCTGGATGGTAGAATCTCGGTCATTACCTTCCATTCGCTGGAAGACCGCTTGACCAAGCAACTATTTAAAGAAGCTTCAACAGTGGAAGTTCCCAAAGGCTTGCCCTTCATTCCAGATGACCTTAAGCCCAAGATGGAATTGGTATCCCGCAAGCCAATCTTGCCAAGTGCTGAAGAGCTAGCAGCCAACAATCGTTCGCATTCAGCCAAGTTGCGCGTGGCTAGAAAAATTCACAAGTAAGAGGAAAAACATGGCAGAAAGAATCGAAAAAACAAGCCAGTTATTGCAAACGAAGTTCAAAGGTTTTTCACGTGTGGAAAAGGCCTTCTATGTTTCGATTGCTGCAACAATGATTATCCTGGCAATTAGCGTTGTGTTTATGCAGACCAAGCTATTACAAGTTCAGAATGAACTGACCAAGGTCAATGCTCAAATCGAAGAAAAGAAAACCGAGCTAGACGATGCCAAGCAAGAGGTCAATGAATTGATTCGTTCAGAACGTTTGAAAGAAATTGCAAACTCCAAGGATTTGCAGCTGAATAACGAAAATATCCGAGCAGCGGAGTAAAAAATGAAACAGTGGAAAGAAAAAATCATCCGTTATGCCGTTCGTAACCGTAAATCTCCAGAAGAAAATCGTCGAAGAGTAGGAAAAAGCCTGAGTTTATTGGCTGTCATACTCTTCGCGGTCTTTTTGGTCAACTTTGCGGTCATTATCGGAACGGGTAAAAAATTTGGTAAGGACTTGGTTCAAGAAGCCAACAAGGTCCATCAAACAACCAAGACGATTCCTGCAAAACGGGGAACCATCTATGATCGAAATGGGACACCTATTGCTGAGGATGCAACTTCTTATAATATCTATGCTGTTATTGACAAGACCTACAAGTCAGCAACAGGCAAAATTCTCTATGTAGAGGATTCTCAATTTAATAAGGTAGCTGAAATTTTCCATAAGTATCTGGATATGGAAGAGTCCTATGTCAAAGAACAGCTTTCTCAACCAGATCTAAAACAGGTATCTTTTGGTACCAAGGGAAATGGGATTACCTATGCCAATATGATGGCCATTAAAAATGACCTAAAAACTGCTGGCGTGGAGGGAGTTGACTTTACAACTAGCCCTAACCGCAGTTATCCCAATGGACAGTTTGCTTCTTCCTTTATCGGTTTAGCGCAACTCCATGAAAATGAGGATGGGACCAAACGTTTGATTGGGACATCTGGATTGGAGAGTTCTTTAAATAACATTCTTGCAGGTACAGATGGTATTATCACCTATGAAAAAGACCGTGTAGGAAATATCGTACCAGGTACAGAACTGGTATCGC
>CAUVRF010000014.1:0-29218 GCA_963554245.1 uncultured Streptococcus sp. | reverse complement strand
TTCAAAAGAGCATGAATCAAATGAATTACATGAACCAACAAATGCAACAAGCAGGTCAGCGTATGCAGGGAGGACGTCATATCACTGGCGCTGAGAGTGACGACGAAGAAGAATAGGCGGAACTATGGATCTAACAGGGAAGAACATTGTTATCACAGGAAGCCTACGTCCTCTAACTCGAGAAGAAGCCATACGATTTTTAGAAAGTAAAGGAGCTGTCGTTCAAAATTATATATCTTCTAGGACAGATATATTGGTTTTAGGACACAAGCAGTTGAATCTTTTTGATCCAGATAAAAGGTCTAAAAAGCATGATGCAGCGCTTAGAAGAATATCAGACGGTCAATCAATCACTTTTCTTTCTGAAGAATCATTCTTTGATTTAGTCAAGAAGTCTCAAGATTGAGGCTTCTTTTATTGTGCAAAAAAGTATATAACTTTTTGTACAATTCTTTCCTGAAAGACAATGGCAAAAATGCTATTGTCCCTTTAAAAGATATTTTCGATTATTCATTATAATGTGAGTGTCAAAACAAATGTAAAGGAGAAATCAATGTACAGTGAAAAATACGGTGTACCTAGAGATATCTATGCCAAAGTCAAGATTATAGGACTTCTTATCCTAGATATTGCTTTTGTAGGAATTACTGGCGTAATCGCTTTGAGCGTTGGCTTAAAAATCTTTCCTAAAAGCCAGTGGATACAGATGTTCGCATTCATTTTTTTAACACCAGTTCTGAGTTTGTATCTGGTGTTACCAGCTAACGGTGGCAAAAAGAATTGGCACAGTATGTTTCTTTTCTTCAGACGAAGAAGAAAACGTTATATCAGCTTAAATTACATCAGAAGGAGAAAACCATAATGGCGATTAAACAAACTCAACCCCAAAAAAATGAGAAACGTCCGCTGGGACGTATTCAAGAAACAAAGAAACAAACGCAGGAATATTTTGATTTGCATTCTTGCGTTGAGTTGTTGGATGTAAAATCAATCATTCCAAACAGCCAGGCTTATATCCAGTTAGTTGATTATGGCTACTTGCAGCTGATGGAGATACCAGGTAAAGATTTAGGATCGATGTCTTATAACGAGGTTATGAGAACCATTGAAAATTTTGAAACCTGGTTGACTCGATTTGGATCGAATATCCAAGTGGAGACGACAACTTTACCAACAAATACAGATACGCAAATTTCTGACTTGCGCCATCATTTGGATTTAGTGCGACAAGAAATGTCTAAGTTATCAATAAATGATAGACGTTTTTTACAACTCAAGGATCGTGAAATTTGGCTTCAAAGCCAAATTAAAGTTGAAGAAAGCATCCGACAAGAAGTCTATAATACAGAGTTCATACTGTGGCTATTTGCACCTACAACAACCGAATTGGACGAATTGGTTCGTAAGGCTAAAACCTATGGAAATAATGATTTTGTTCCACAAGATATCAGCTACAGGAAGAAAATTCAGATTATAAAGCAATACAACAATATGAATGAGAAAGTGTAGGAGAGATAGCATGCCTGATTTATCAAAACGTAGACAAAGACAATTAAAGAATGAAGGATATGACCTTGCTTTTCTTAGTCAGATTCAACCGCAAGGAAATATTGATTTTAAAAAGGATGATCGTTTCTGGATAAGTGGAGATGGATGCCATACGGTCTTACACTATTATGAGTATCCAACTGAAGGAATGGATCGTTTTTGGCTTTCTGAATTGTTGTTGCTTCCTGGAACACGTTCCTTCCTGTCACTGTACAAGGAGGATAATAGACAGCTTCAAAAAGAGATTGAGGACTCTATTGAAGAGAAGTCAACACGGATTACAAACAATAGCAAACTAACCAATAATCGGAAAGAACTAGATGAGATTGACAATCTTAATAAACTAAGCCGTGAAATTGATAAGCGGAATATAGCTATGTATGGGATGTATATTCGTGTCTTTGTGTTTGCATCAATCAAAGAAGAGTTATTCAAGAAGGTTGAAGAAGTCAAAGACAAAACGTCGAAATTCAAATCCACTATTCTGTCTGGAGAATTAGATTTTGAATACCATGCTCCATTTATTCCAGCCGAATATCAGATTGATTTGCCCAATCATCGAAGAGGGATACCGACTCCAGCTCACTCAATAGCTGGTGGATATTTCTTTAATCATACGAAGCTAGAAGATGAGAAAGGCTTCTATCTTGGATGGACTCCAACGAACGGAGCGGTAAATTTCAATTTTCTAGAACGTGACGAGAAAAGAACACGATCCTTTATGATCCTATCTGGAAATCCAAAGATGGGACAACGATCTTTTCTTATGAAACATACAGACGGTCTCTATGCGAAGGGGCATTATATTCGTAACTTTGATGCTACTGGCCAGTTTCTTGATCAGACACGAAAACAACATGGATTGATTCTTGATTTATCAGGTGAGGCTAACCGTATCAATATCTTCCAGGTATTTCCAACAGTGACCAATGAAGCAGGAACTGAAATCGATAAGAAAAAATCTTACAACCTTCATATCGAAAAACTGAAGAGTATCTATAAACTTCTGAATAATGAAGTGACAGGAGACGATTTAATCACATTTGGAACTCTCCTGAATGAGTTTTACATTGAAGAAAATTTGTGGGCTCGAAATCCTTCATTGAATCCAGAAAAACTGAAAGCGACGGATATTGTGAAGGAAGAGTATCCTATTCTGTCTGATTTTATTTTGTTTGTTGATGCCTACAAACGTCGACTGGAACAAACTAGTACGGATAAAGCCGAACACAAGGCTGTTAAGCGTATTTACAACACGTTTAACGAACTATTGACAACAAACGCAGAAATTTTCGAGGGGACAACCAAATTTCAAGATATTTCTTCAGAGCAAGTTGTGACATTTGACTTCTCAGGTTTGAAGAACGCCCCTCATTTGTTAAATGTTCAAATATTCTCTGTTCTTTCACTTGTCTCGGCTGATATTGTCAATAACGGAAAACGCTGTAAGCAATTACTGAAGAGACGTCCTGACTTAACGGAGATGGATATGCAGCACTATATTGTCAATATTAGTGGGGCACAGACACTCATTGACCCTAAGCATGAAAGTAGTGTCAACCTTCTGGCTGATATGATTGATACAATGGGCGAAAACTTTGCTGGTGTTGTATTGTCTGTTAATTCACTGCGAGGGATTCTGTTTGAGACGGGGATTGGCACTCATAAGGATCCGTACGTAACGGCAGTCCAGAGGATTTTTGGTCTGATGCAATATAGAGTTTTTGCTCAGACGGACGAAACCAGTGTTCCTCTACTAGCTAACGCCTTATCTGGATCAATGAACCAGTCTGAACTAGAGACTTTGCCTCGTCTGAAGAAAGGACAGTTATTCATGAATATTGCAGGGGTAGGAAATCTGGTCTTTAACCAACAGCTGTTAGCCCCTGAAGTTGAGCGCTATGGCGGTATTGAGTAAGAAAGGAAGGTAAACCAGAATGGCCAAAAATAAACTAGGAATGATTGCTAGGACTAAGCAGAGATTTGATCAATACGTATTGATTCGTAAATATCGCATGCAACAAGAAAGAGATTATTTCGCTTCAGAGGGAGAATCTGATCCAAAACGCCTGGAAGCACAAAAAGAACGAGATAAGGAGTTTTTGAACGGTCTCAAGAAGATTGGAATAGGATTTATTGTATTTTTAGTTTTTTATGGAATTTTGCGAACAATATTAGGATTGTGGTAAATAAGCGAGGTATCCATGAAAAAAATATTTAAACTGAAGATCCTCATTCCTTTTGTGGCTCTCCTATTAATTATCAATGTTGGGATAACCATGTTAGTTGGGATAATGGGAGCTGTAACCAATAATGGAAGAAATGATTGTGGTGCTGTAGAAACAACATCTTCAACTGGCGACTCCACAGTTTCTTCAGCTGATGGTTCCATCGATGACTTTGTAAAAAAGCATAAGGAAGCCTATATCCTGTCTTGGAAGGCAGGAGGTTTCCTACCTTCAGCTTCTATCACTCAAACAATGATAGAGAATGGCTTCAATTTTACGAACCCTAATGGTACTTCCTTCTGGAAAGCTCATAATATGGGAGGTGTTAAAACCTCTAGCAAAAGTAATTTTCCAGTTACTCTGGCGACGTATGGTGAAGATAGTGTTGATTTAACAGGAACAAAGCCTGGAGCGAATGTAGGAGACGGTACAGGAGGAGCTTATACTTGGTTCTCTAGCTACGATGCAGGGATCGTAGGAAAAGCTGAGTTTATGGCTCACCAGACACTCTATAAAGGGGCTATAAACAATACAAATGGTATTGCTAGCCTATCTGCTATAGCAGATGGTGGATGGGCTACAGATGGCACTTATAAGAGCAAGCTAACTGATATGTACCAAAAACTAGGTACGAAGTATCAGTGGCTTGATAAGGAAGCTATTGCTGCTCATGGCGAGAAACCTTATGAAGGATCCAGTACACAAGATGTCAGTTCTTCAGATAGTGCGGTGTCTTCTTCAGCTGAAAGAAGTGGATGTGGAGAGTCAGGTAGCAGCACCGATGGAACGGGAACTGTCCCTTCAGATGCGACTGCATGGGGGTATAAACCAGAAGACTTACCAGATAGCTTGAAACCATTCATTATTGATCCTAAGAGCTTAGGCATGGATTATGCCAAGTCTACAGGATGGTATAATCCTGGAAGTGACGAGTATGCTGGACAATGTGTGAATCTTACAATTAGCATGGGAAATCACTTATGGGGCCATTCTGGCTCAGTACAGGGAGATGGGAAAGATCAGGCAGCAGCTTGGGCTGCAATATTTGGAAATTCAGTTAAGACTACACCCAAAAGAGGCGCTATTTTTTCTTCACAGGTAGGAGGCGGAGGATATGGTCATACTGGAATTGTATGTCATGTTTTCGAGAATGGCTCTATCTTATTTGTAGAACAAAATACACCTCTGAGTGGTTGGGATCAGTTCAAAACCCCATATACATGGAATTATCGTATTTGGACTAAATCACAACAACAAGAACAGGTAATCTCTTTTGCTTATCCAGATGACAGAGAAGCTAAATTAAGTTCAAATTAAAAGGAGGATATAAGATGATTGATTGGATAAAAGAGAATATGGTTGTATCGATTGTAGTAGGTATTCTATTGATTTTGGCAGGAATAGGGATTGTATCGAGTTTCAGGCCATCTCAACAAACCAAAATAGAGGAAACGGCTCAGGTTAGTTCTTCAGGAACCACTCAAAACGAGCAGTCTTCCAAAGAGGAAACAGTAGACGAGAAGAACTATCGGACAGCTAAGCTAAAACTAGAACGCCCCTATGCAGAGGCAAGCTCAGAAGACAAAAAAGAAGTGTTAAAAGCCTTTGAAGAAGCAGTAGCAGATATAAAAAAGACGAATTTTCTGCCAAATGTCAAGGGAACAATCGAGAATCATTTATCTATGACACAGAATGCGATGGTTCAAACTTTTGCGATGGCTCTTCTGACGAATCAGTATGATTTTCAACCTAAACAATTGGAAGTGATGCCAACTGAGTCAGATGATGTGATTCAATTTTTAATTGTTCTAACTAAAAACGGAGAAGAGAACAGCTATTTCGTTGGAAATTTCAATACTACAGTTCAACAAATCCAGCTAAAAGCCTATGTTGGCGGAAATATAGGTGGTACATACGGATAACAAGTTGCACAAAAAGTTATATAACTTTTTGTGCTTTTATATTGACAAATAAAGTTGTTTTGGATATAATTAAGTATATAAAAAGTTATATAACAAAATATACAATTATCCAAGGAGGGAATCATGAAGATTCAAACTACAAACTTAGGAAAAGGTGGCGGTGGTAAGACTACAGATACCTTTAATGAAGGGGATTGGTTGGCACGTGTTAAGGGGCTTAGAACACTACTCATTGATGGAGCTTGGGAATGCAATTTGACAAGAACATTTGATGTAAAATGTGAGAAAACCGTCTATGATATATTTACGACTGGAGAGTATGAGATAGTTCCAATATCAGAAAATCTCAGTTTGATTTGTGGTGATGAGCGTTTGACAGATGAGCAGTTAGATCTTGCTAGTCGAAACAACAAATATCTCCAGTTGTTTATGTGGTTTAGCGAACATTACGAAGAGTTAGAAGCACAATTTGATGTCATTCTGATTGATACGCACAATGACGAGAGCCTAGTTACGGCTAATTTTATAGCTGTGTCAGATATTGTCTTGGCTGTTTCTGATGCCTCTCTTAATGGTTTTCGTGCCTGGTTATCTTTGAAAAATTTTGTAGACTTCATTAAGAGCGAAGCTATCGAAGTTATTACTAAGAAAAGCTATGTTAAAGCAGAACCTTATCTTATTGGAAATAAGATAAAGTACGTTGGAAACAATGTAACAGACACTTGTAAACAATTTTTAGAAGTTGTTGAAGAAGATCAGGCTTACCTGGGATCTATCCAGGAGAAAGAGCTCATGGCTAAAAGTCTTGTGATCAGTCAGAGTGTCTTTGAGCAGCATGAAGAGATGACAGCTAACCAACAAGAGACACATAAAAAGTTTTATGATAATATAAACTATGTATATGAAAATATTTTGAGTGTGTTAGAAGGAGAGGTAGCATGACAGAGAATCGATTCGCACAAGTAAAACAAACATTCCAAAGTACACCAAAGAGAGAAAAGACTCCTTCGTCTAGGAAACAAAATCAGGAGGCTAGAAAGTCTCCTGAAAGCTATAACAAAAAGCAACGTTTCCCTTTCTCTCTCCATCATAATGTTCGATACGATATGTTGGATTCTTTAGTAGAGTATCACGGTGAAAAATCAGCTTCATCTTATCTTGAGAATCTGATTATAAGAGAATGGGAAAGGATGGAGAGAAAGAAAAAATAGAGTTTCATAAGAAAGGAAATGTAGCATGGTTTTCACAGGGATGCCGTATTCTAGTTGGAAAAGACAATCACGATCTATTGAAGAACTGAAGCATATTTTTTTGGAAAAAGAGTCAATGAAGCGAGAAAGAGAAAATGAGTTCATTCAGGAATGTATAGAGCGAGATCTAGAATTTGCAAAGGAACACTATCAGACAACTGGGAATATTACTTATAGTATTCCTGTTAATGATTTACCAAAAGATTTCAATACTCTTGAAATTATTATTGAAGTGAATCTGTACGACCTCGTTCATTATATTTATTCTGATGATTTGAGATTTTTTTATAAGACATCTCAAATTAGTTTCCTTCCAACTTTGGAGGGTGTTCTTAATATCCCTGAAGATATTGCTTTACAAGTCTATTCTTTGTTGTCAGACGAAGAGTATATTTTTAAATCATTTCACGAAAATTGGTTTAGATTATATGAATTATCTGAGTATAACAAACTATTCAAATCCCAATATGATGCTTACGACCCATTTTATAAGATGGCTAGCAATTCCCTTTTGGGAGAAATTGAAAAATTGAAATCAAAGAGTCGTTTTATAAAAAGCTGGAGGAATAATCGTTTTTGGAAAAAGAAAGGGTTATCTCGGGAAAGTATTTCAAAATTGTACTCACTTGTAAGTTTTTTCTACCTGGAACATGATTGGGATAGGATTGCTTATCAAAAATTATTTTGTTTCCAGATACGAGGAGATAATAAATTTTAAAATATTACTGATGAAGTAGGAGGAATCTATAATGATTTTCATTGATATTAAAAGACTTGTTCAGCTGTTCTTTGTTTTTATCGGAGCTATAGCGGTCTATGTATTCTATAAGACGTTTGGTCTTAGTATGGTATTTATAATCGTTTTAGGATTGGCCATTTTAAAATTTGCTCCAGCTTTCTTCCCAGTTGTATTATTACTGTATTTGGGACTTCACTTTACAGGTGGTTTTTCCTTTATTGCAGATGGAATTGTGACGGCTTTATGGAGTGTTATTTTGATTCCTATGGGGATAGCTACTATTGAAATGAGCAAATCCTATTTTAGTAAAAAAGAGAAACCCTGGTATGACAAGTAAGAGTCTATCTGAAAAGATAGGCTCTTTTTTTGTCAGAACAAAGGATTATTTGAACATTCAGGTCAAAATTTATTAAAATAAGCGTAATTTTAATAAGGGAGGATTCTGAATGACTTTCTTTGATGAGAGAGAATTAAAAAATCAGTTGCTATTCCAAAATGCAAAAGAATTTTATAAATTTGTTTCTAAGTATGATGAGGAGATGATTCCAGTCATGAAAGCAAAGGGCTATACCTGTATTCATTCTATGGAGCGAACTGTCGCCTTCACATTTGGAGAGTTTACTTTCAGAAGAAGACGTTGGAAAAAGGGAAATCATTGGGTTATTCCAGTAGATGAAAAGTTAGGACTTCAGAAGAACGTCCGCTTCTCCTGGGAATTTATGTATCAGGTGGCTAAATTATCTACTTTAATGCCATATGATAAAGTAACTCAGGTGATCCAATTGACTTATCATATCTCTATCACAAAGCCAATTGTAGTAAAAGCTGTAAAAATTTGTGAGAAGTTATTGGAGGAAAGAGAAGGCTATCGATATTATGAAGAGAATAAAGAAGTTCGCAAAAGAAAAGCCCAGGTTATTTATATTGAGGGTGATGGTGTGATGGTTAAAGCACGTGACACACAAAAGGATAATAAACATTATGATTTATCCCATTTTGTAGTCCATACGGGAAGCCAGAAAGTTGGCAGCAATCGATTTGAACTCCAGGACAAAAAAGAATTTATTGGCCTTGAAAATCGCTTAGTGAGGGAGCAGGTAATCGATTATCTATTCAATAATTACGAAGTTACGGATCAGACTTTATTGATTACGAACTCTGATGGAGGTCATGGATATACACCCTATGTTTTCAAAGAAATTGCGAAGGTTTTGCGAATTAAACGACACGAACATTTTTGGGATGAGTACCATGTCAATAAGGAGTTGAAGAATTATTTAAAATTTTACTCTGAAGATCTATTAGAGAGAGCTTTCCAGGCGATTAAGCAACATGATAAGCAGTTAATGAGAACTGTCCTTGATACGACCGAAAGTTATATCGAGACAGAAGAGGAACAAGAGTTATTTGAGAAGTTCAAGAGTAAAATATTGAGAAACTTCCAATACACTAAACCAGCCGAACAAAGGGGATTCAGTCATGCAGGAATCGGGATAATGGAGAGTCAGCATCGTAAGGTCACTTATAGAATGAAAAAAAGAGGAATGTATTGGACTCTTGCTGGGGCTGAAACGATGAGTAGGATAATTGTTTTGAATTATGAGGATTCCTTGAGAGAATTATTCTTTGGCAACTGGAGAGAAGATTATGAAAAATTTATTTCTTTAGAGGAAGTTTCTGCTTATACCATTAAAAAAAGAATGAGTAAAACGGATAAAGAAAATACATCTAGATATCAATGTTACCCTGATAGTAAAAGATTATCCTACTTCCGAAAACAATAGAGGTACATAATAAAGTATATAAAAAGTTATATAACAATAACCTTTGTAAAAAAAGGTCTTTTTGTGCTACAATCAAACATAAAATGCTTGCGCGGTATGTAAAAATGTGTTATAATTTACTTAAATTAATCGAATAAAAAAAAGACGAAAAGTGCGCTAACACTTCTCGCCTTACCGAGTAAGAACTCGTCCTTCTTACTCAGTCTTTAATTAATGATACCTGATAAGTGTATCAATGTCAAGACTGAGCAAGAAATTTGTTCAGTCTTTTTTTAAAACTCGGTGATGTTCTCCTAAAAAATGTATGAATTTAGGCGTTCTAAAAAATTCTACCGCATACCTCCCCATAAAAAAACTTGTTATTAGAGCAAATTTTTGTTATAATAAGACAAGTTTCCACCCTTAGTGTAATGGATATCACGTAAGATTCCGGTTCTTGAGATGGGGGTTCGATTCCCTCAGGGTGGATGTAAACATCCTAAAAAAGCCTTTAATAGGGCTTTTTTCTTTACACAGCCCTAAATTGGCCCTTAAAACTGAAAATCTCTTTTCAAAGAATTCCCAAATGCTCTCCAGTCCCATTTTAAAGTGACTCAGGGGGCTTTTTTTGATATAATAAAAAGGACTGTTATCAGTTAGAAAGAGGTTGGTATGAAAGAATTACAAACTGTACTAAAGAAGCGTTTTGCAATCGAATTTGCAGACAAAAACTTACTGGAAACTGCCTTTACTCATACGAGTTATGCCAATGAGCACCGCCTCTTAAAAATTTCACACAATGAGCGCTTGGAATTTTTAGGAGACGCTGTTCTGCAATTATTGATTTCAGAATATCTGTATAAAAAATATCCTAAGAAACCAGAGGGAGATTTGTCCAAACTCCGTGCTATGATTGTCCGTGAGGAGAGTTTGGCTGGTTTTGCGCGTGATTGCCAGTTTGATCAGTTTATCAAGCTGGGGAAAGGGGAAGAAAAGTCTGATGGGCGTAATCGTGACACCATTCTTGGAGATGCCTTTGAAGCCTTTTTGGGAGCGTTGCTTTTAGACAAGGATGTTGCTAGGGTAAAAGAGTTCATCTATCAAGTTATGATCCCCAAGGTTGAAGCAGGTGACTTTGAAATGATTAAGGATTACAAGACACATCTGCAAGAGTTGCTCCAGGTTAATGGAGATGTAGATATTCGCTACCAGGTGACCTCTGAAACGGGACCTGCTCATGATAAGGTTTTTGATGTAGAAGTTCTGGTTGAGGGCAAGAGTATCGGAAAAGGCCAAGGCCGTTCTAAAAAATTGGCAGAGCAAGAGGCCGCAAAAAATGCCGTTGAGAAAGGGCTGGATTCATGTATTTAAAGGAGATTGAGATTCAGGGATTCAAGTCTTTTGCTGACAAGACCAGTGTTGTCTTTGACCAAGGTGTGACAGCTGTCGTTGGGCCCAATGGTTCTGGGAAGTCAAATATCACAGAAAGTCTACGATGGGCCTTGGGGGAGTCCAGTATCAAGAGCCTTCGTGGTGGTAAGATGCCTGACGTTATCTTTGCTGGAACAGAAAGTCGCAAACCACTCAATTATGCCTCTGTTATCGTGACCTTGGACAATGAAGATGGCTTTATCAAGGATGCAGGGCAAGTCATTAAGGTAGAACGCCATATCTACCGTAGTGGAGATAGCGAGTATCGAATTGATGGAAAGAAAGTGCGCTTGCGTGATATTCATGACCTCTTCTTGGATACCGGTTTGGGACGGGATTCCTTCTCCATCATCTCTCAAGGGAAGGTTGAGGAGATTTTTAATTCCAAGCCTGAAGAACGCCGAGCCATTTTTGAAGAAGCTGCTGGAGTTTTAAAGTACAAAACTCGTCGAAAAGAAACAGAAAGCAAACTGCAACAAACTCAAGACAATCTCGACCGCTTAGAAGACATTATCTACGAGTTGGACAATCAAATCAAGCCCCTTGCAAAACAAGCCGAGAATGCTCGCAAGTTTCTAGACTTGGATAGTCAACGCAAGGCAATTTACTTGGATGTACTGGTTGCCCAGATCAAGGAAAACAAGGCTGAACTAGAGCTGACAGAAGAAGAGCTAACGCAAGTTCAGGAACTTTTGACTAGCTATTACCAAAAGCGTGAAGAGTTAGAAGAGGAAAATCAAACTCTTAAAAAGAAACGCCAAGATCTCCAAGCTGAAATGGCTAAAGACCAAGGGAGCTTGATGGATTTGACTAGTTTGATTAGTGACATAGAGCGAAAATTAGCCCTATCAAAACTGGAGTCCGAGCAGGTAGCCCTCAATCAACAAGAAGCACAAGCCCGTTTGACTGCTTTGGAAGATAAGAGAAAGACTCTAAGTAAAGAGAAGGCTGAAAAAGAAGCAAATCTGGCACAGTTAGAGGAAAATCTAGCTGAAAATAACAAGGAACTCAATCGCCTAGAGGCAGAATTGCTGGCTTTTTCAGATGATCCTGACCAGATGATTGAGCTCCTGCGTGAACGTTTTGTGGCGCTTTTACAAGAAGAAGCGGATGTCTCAAACCAACTGACCCGCATCGAGAATGAACTGGAGAACAGCCGTCAACTATCTCAAAAACAAGCAGATCAACTTGAGAAATTGAAAGAACAGCTGGCTACAGCTAAAGAGAAGGCCAGTCAACAACAGGCTGAGCTTGAAACTGCCAAGGAGCAAGTTCAGAAATTATTGGCAGACTACCAAGCTAGTGCCAAGGAACAAGAGGAACAGAAAGTTTCTTACCAAGCCCAGCAGAGCCAACTCTTTGACCGTCTGGATAGTCTCAAAAACAAGCAGGCTAGAGCCCAAAGTTTGGAAAATATCCTTAAAAATCATAGCAACTTTTACGCGGGTGTTAAGAGTGTTCTCCAAGAAAAAGACCGCCTAGGCGGGATTATTGGTGCAGTTAGTGAGCATTTGACCTTTGATGTGCATTATCAAACTGCATTGGAGATTGCACTTGGAGCTAGCAGTCAGCATATCATCGTAGAAGATGAAAATGCGGCAACCAAGGCAATTGATTTCCTCAAACGTAACAGAGCTGGTCGTGCGACCTTCCTTCCTTTGACAACGATCAAAGCGCGTACGATTTCTAGTCAGAATCAAGATACTATCGCTGCAAGCCCAGGATTTCTGGGCATGGCAGATGAGTTGGTGTCGTTTGATAAGAGACTAGAAGCCATTTTCAAAAACTTGCTTGCTACGACGGCTATCTTTGATACTGTAGAACATGCGCGTGCCGCAGCCCGCCAAGTTCGTTATCAGGTTCGTATGGTGACACTGGATGGGACAGAGTTGCGTACAGGTGGTTCCTATGCGGGTGGTGCCAATCGTCAAAATAACAGTATCTTCATCAAGCCAGAACTGGAGCAATTACAAAAAGAAATTGCTAAAGAAGAAGCTAGTCTGCGTTCAGAAGAAGCGACTTTGAAGGCCTTGCAAGATGAGATGGCAGTATTGGCAGAAAGATTAGAAGCTATCAAGTCTCAGGGTGAGCAAGCTCGTATTCAGGAGCAAGGTTTGTACCTTGCTTATCAACAAACCAATCAGCAGGTCGAAGAACTGGAAACGCTTTGGAAACTTCAAGAAGAGGAATTAAATCGTCTTTCTGAAGGAGATTGGCAAGCGGACAAGGAAAAATGCCAAGAGCGCCTTGCTACTATTACCAGTGAAAAGCAAAATCTAGAAGCTGAGATTGAAGAGATTAAGTCTAACAAAAACGCTATTCAAGAACGCTATCAAAACTTGCAGGAACAGATTTCTCAAGCGCGCTTGCTTAAGTCCGAACTGCAAGGACAAAAGCGGTACGAAGTGACTGATATTGAACGCTTAGGCAAGGAACTGGATAATCTGGATATCGAACAAGAGGAGATTCAGCGTCTTCTCCAAGAAAAGGTTGATAATCTTGAGAAAGTGGATACGGCTTTACTAAGCCAGCAGGTGGAAGAGGCCAAAACTCAGAAAGCCAATCTTCAACAAGGTTTGATTCGAAAGCAGTTTGAGTTGGATGATATCGAGGGTCAACTGGATGATATTGCCAGCCATTTGGATCAGGCTCGTCAGCAGAATGAAGAGTGGATTCGAAAGCAAACACGTGCTGAAGCCAAGAAAGAAAAGGTCAGCGAACGCTTGCGCTATCTACAAGCTCAATTAACTGACCATTACCAGATCAGCTATACTGAGGCTCTAGAAAAGGCTCATGAACTGGAAGATCTCAATCTGGCAGAGCAAGAGGTTAAAGATCTTGAGAAGGCTATTCGCTCACTCGGTCCAGTCAATTTGGATGCTATTGATCAGTACGAAGAAGTCCACAACCGTCTGGATTTCCTAAATAGTCAACGGGATGATATTCTGTCTGCGAAAAATCTGCTCCTTGAGACCATCACAGAGATGAATGATGAGGTTAAGGAACGCTTTAAATCAACCTTTGAAGCTATTCGTGAGTCCTTTAAAGTGACCTTTAGACAGATGTTTGGTGGAGGTCAGGCAGACTTGATATTAACTGAGGGCGACCTTTTAACAGCTGGTGTGGAGATTTCTGTTCAACCTCCAGGTAAGAAAATCCAGTCTCTCAACCTCATGAGTGGTGGTGAAAAAGCCCTATCGGCTTTGGCCTTGTTGTTCTCTATCATTCGAGTCAAGACTATTCCTTTCGTCATCTTGGACGAGGTAGAGGCGGCGCTGGACGAAGCCAATGTTAAACGTTTTGGGGATTACCTCAACCGCTTTGACAAGGATAGTCAGTTCATCGTCGTAACCCACCGTAAGGGGACGATGGCGGCAGCGGATTCTATCTATGGAGTTACCATGCAAGAATCAGGTGTGTCTAAGATTGTTTCGGTTAAGTTAAAAGACTTGGAAGAAACAGTAAACTAGTTACCAAACGATAGCATCTCTTAGGAGTTGCTATTTTTTAAAACTCATAGCTTGAATTGTCTATCAAGGTCAGTTCAGACGCAAAAAACGACATTTGGGATTTCCTCTTAGCGAAAAGACTTCCTCTATGATATAATAGTTTCATGATTACAACAGTACCTATTAAGAACGAAAAAGATATTGCAGTACCAGGGAAAACAGTCCTTGTACTAGGTTATTTTGATGGTATCCACAAGGGACATCAGAAACTCTTTGAAGTGGCCAGCAAGGCTTCGATGAAGGATTATCTGCCAGTTGTCGTGATGACCTTTACAGAGTCGCCAAAACTTGCATTGCAACCTTACCAACCTGAGCTTATGCTTCATATTGTCAATCACGAAGAACGGGAGCACAAGATGAAGTGGCACGGAGTAGAGGCTCTTTTCTTACTGGACTTTAGCAGCAAGTTCGCCAATCTAACAGGGCAGGAATTCTTTGATACCTATGTTAGAGCTTTAAAACCAGCGATTATCGTAGCAGGATTTGATTACACATTTGGCTCTGATAAGAAAACCGCAGATGACTTGAAGGATTATTTTGATGGAGAGATTATCATTGTTCCTCCGGTCGAGGACGAAAAGGGAAAGATCAGTTCCACACGGATTCGTCAAGCTATTCTTGATGGAGATGTCAAGGAAGTCAAGCATCTGCTCGGCACACCACTCCCATCTCGTGGGATGGTCGTTCATGGAAATGCGCGTGGGCGTACGATCGGTTATCCAACAGCCAATTTGGTCCTCAGAGATCGAACCTATATGCCAGCAGACGGTGTTTACGTAGTCGATGTAGAAGTACAACGTCAGAGATATCGTGGAATGGCAAGTGTTGGAAAAAATGTTACCTTTGATGGAGAAGAGCCACGTTTTGAAGTCAATATTTTTGACTTTTCAGATGATATTTATGGTGAGACAGTCATGGTCTACTGGCTAGACCGTGTCCGTGATATGGTCAAATTTGACTCCATCGACGAGCTCGTAGACCAACTCCAGAAAGACGAAGAAATTGCTCGGAACTGGAAGGATGAGGAGCAAAAGAGTTAAAAAAGTGAACCATATTTTGTGTTTGCTTTTTTATTTTTGAAAGAAATTTTTATAGAAAGAAACATAATTGAAGCTTGATTGAAAATCTGTTAAAATAGTGATATTCATAACTTTAAAAACCAAAGAAAAGAGAATGAAGGAAACGAGAATCCACTGACAAATATTGAGCATATGATAGAAAGAGCAAAATCATAATTGGCAATTCAAAAATCTTTGGAAGAATTAAAAACCTTAAAAAAATCACTTATGCAGGAGTATTTTGGATAAGATTTGAGATGAGATAGCAGTTTTATACTATCATTGTAATTACCGTAATTATTTGTTATAATACTTCAAAGGAGGAAATCAGATGGTCGTAAAAACAAGAAAACAAGGAAATTCAATCACCATTACCATTCCAAGTGAATTTAATATTCCAAGTGGTGTTAAATACGAAGCGAAATTGTTACCAAGTGGTGAAATTATCTTTACTCCCGAAGAGTCTGGACATCAGATTTCTTATGTTTCTGATGATGCCTTTGACATGAAACTAGATACAATTTTTGATGAATATGATGAAGTTTTCAAAGCTTTGGTGGAAAAATGACAGTCTATCTAACAGAAAAGCAAATTGAAAAAATCAATGCTTTAGTAATTCAACGGTACTCTCCAAATGAGCAAATTCAAACAGTTAGTCCTTCAGCGTTAAATATGATTGTGAACTTACCAGAACAATTTGTTTTTGGCAAGCCTCTTTATCCAACAATTTTTGATAAAGCAACAATATTATTTGTCCAATTGATAAAGAAGCATGTCTTTGCAAACGCCAATAAACGAACAGCTTTCTTTGTTTTAGTGAAGTTTTTACAATTAAATGGTTATCACTTTACTGTTTCCGTGGAAGAAGCGGTTGATATGTGCGTGACTATAGCGGTAGAAGCTTTAACTGATGAAAAAATGATAAGCTATTCTAAATGGGTTTCTGAACATTCTGTCATAGAAAAGAACAAAAAGTAGGCTAGTTTGTTAGATTGAAATGAGCATAAGAAAAAAATGAAGAGACAATATTAGAATTCTGTAATACAGAAACTCTGATATTGTCTCTTTTTATTAAAACACGCGATAGACATAAGGATTTTCTGGTTTGTCTACTTTTGTGAAACTCTCAACTTCCAGTGTTGGGAGTTTTTGTTTGAGTTCTTTATGGTAGTGGAGTGTCAGGGTTCCTCTAGCGGTAATCCAGGTATTGTCAGGATACTGACGTGAGTTTCCCTTGGTCAAGAGTCCATATACTCCAGAGTCGGCTATACAGTGGATGATTCCAAAGCGAAAGAGGAACTGGCTATCTGGATGGCTAGGATCGTTATAAACAAAGCCTGTAAATTGGATTTTCTTTCCTTCAAACTCCTGAGGATAGTCATAGAGAACTTCCATGACTTCCATATAGTTTTCATCAGTAACTTGAATGGTTGGCCGGGAGAGGTATTTATCAGCTGTAGACCTCATTTCCTTTTCATAAGCAGATTTGGAAAAATAGGTGCTGGTATCGGGTTTGAGGTATTGACTGGATGTTCCTTCGCTTGCCTGAATGGCTGTGTTGATTCCCTCAGCAAGTGGGAAATGATATCCCTTAGCTGATACGGTTCTCGAGTCCAAACTTACTGTCGGAAAGGCAACTCCAATCAATAGAGGTAGTGACAGTAACAGGATGCTGATTCGTCTAGCTCGACGACTTTCTAAATGGCTGTGAGAATTGATTTTCCTGATCCAGATATAGAATTGGACCAGAGCCAACAGAAGAGAAAGGACCATTGAGATATAGACTAGATAGGAATAGTGGAGGTTAATGTAGTGACTGAGCTTGCCAGATAGCTGCAGATACAGAGTTAGGGCAAAATAACCTAGTAGAATGATAAATCGGATCATAGCATTACTCCTATCGTGTAAGAATAAAGCAATACAAGTACTGTCACGATGCCCATGAATTGCCAGATGAAGCACGCTTTGAGATAGTGTTTCATCATGAGGAGATTTTTTATATCAAGCATGGGGCCAATGACGAGAAAAGCAAGGACTGGTGCTAGGCCGAAGCTCGAGAGGAAAGAAGCGCCGATAAAGGCGTCCGCCTCGCTACAAAGAGAGAGGAGAAAGGCTAGAAACATGAGTAAGAGAATCGCGAGGGCTGGACTAGCACTGATAGAGGTCAGGATCCGAGTTGGGACATAGACCTGCACGATGGCCGCAAAGAGACAGCCGAAGACCAAGTAACGCCCCATATCAAAAAACTCATCAATAGCTTGTATAAAGACCTGAAATACTTTTCTAGCGGGACTCAAGTGTGAAAAGTCATGTTCATGACAAGTAATAGGATTCTCTTTTTGAATGGGTTCCTTCCAGAAAAATCCTAGGAAAATCCCAAGCACCAAAGCAATCACAATAGCTCCCAGCGCTCGCAAGAAGGCAAATTTTAATGAATTGCCAAAGGCAGAATATGTGGCGAAAAGAACGATAGGATTGATGATGGGAGCAGTCACCAGAAAGGGAACCGCTGTGTAGCTGGGCACTTTCTTTTCTAAAAAACGATTGATAATCGGAACGATTCCACACTCGCAGGATGGAAAGAGAAAGCCAATGAAGGTACCAAAAAAGATCCTTCCCCAACGATTGCGAGGAAGAAACTCATAAACTTTATCAGGTGTGATATAGACCTCAATCAATCCCGAAATCAGACTCCCAATCAAGACAAAAGGAAGGGCTTCAATCATGATGGAGAGAAAAATAGCCCCCGCTTGTAATACACTAGGAGGAAGAGATTGGAAAACAGTCATCTATTTTTTCTTCTCAACTTTTTCTTTTTTGTCTTTGTCATCTGGGAAAGTGACTTGTGTTAAATCAGGAAGTTTAGCAAACTCTTCAAACATCTTGTCCAAGTCATCCGTTTTTGTAAATTTAACAGCCATAGGCTTACCTCTTTTCTACATTCTACCTCTATTATACTATTATTTTGTGGAAATGGGATTATTTTTATTTTGATAATCAAAGAGGTAAAAACATGCCAAGTTTGACTAATTCTGTTTAACGTTATAGTCGTTCATAATTTCTTTACTAATTAATTTGTTAATACTCGAGAAGGATTACTCTGTTTGTTAAGGAAGTCCAGCTTTTTTATGTAAAATTTACAGTCTGAAAATAAATTTCCAAATTCGAATTGAAAGAGTATCTTGAGGAGAAAAATCCGATATATGGGCAGACAATGGTGTTGTAGAATGTGGATTATTGGGGAAAGTATATTACAGGTTATATGGTTGATTGCTACCTTCAAAGATTTTACTTCATCTGAATATTCAAGCAGACAAGTGCATCTTAGGAATTTTATCGTTACTCGAATCATGAAAAATCTCAAAGTTTTTCTCATCAACTTACTTCCAATATAACTTAAAATTATTAAAAGGAGATAACTTGCTTCTATCTCTAGTTTTTTGAAGAAATTGGGAGTCGGTAAGTAACAAGAAGATTGTGAGAACTGACTCAAAATATGCTATAATAGAATCAGAAAAATTTGAAAAACCCGAAGGGTACCCTTCCTTTATTATATTCATAATAAAGGAAGGGTACCCTTCCTTTATTATATTCATAATAAAGGAATCCTATCAGTCCTTCGCTAAATTATAACTGAAAGGTAAACTTTATATGAAACAAGAACTGGAACACCTTCTGGCACAAAATGACACCTTTATGGTGGAAGGTGTGATCAATAAGAATAAATTAGCAGTGCTTGCAAGACAATATAATTCAGGACTTCTCAATCTCTTGATGAGTGATGAAAAAATCTCTAATCACTTTTTTTCTAAGCTGGAGACAGGTATTCTCGTCTTTAAGAAAGATGTCTTTTTACAGTTTCTCAACAACAAGGAGTTCTTACCAAATAGCTTTACTGCATATAAAACTAAAATCGGCTTAGCAACAGGTGAGAAGTACCTGTCTGAAAACAATGATGTTGTATTGAATTTTCCATACAAAGATTGCATACTTGAGGGCGGACAAACCAAGGACGATGCCAAGCGTCAAGAGATTTTCTTCAATGAAACCCTTGCACCAACCGAAATCAATCGCCTGCTTGATGACAAGGTTTTAACCAACTTCAAGCGCTACGACAAAGATGGCGAACATGAGGTGGAAGAGTTAAAAGATACAGATAATCTCATCATCAAAGGGAATAATCTTATTGCTCTGCATAGTTTGAAAAAACGTTTTGCTGGGAAAGTCAAGCTCATTTATATTGACCCGCCTTACAATACAGGTAATGATAGCTTTAATTACAATGATAGCTTCAATCACTCCACTTGGTTGACTTTTATGAAAAATCGTCTAGAAGTAGCAAGAGAGTTGATATCTAAAGATGGTGCGATTTATATTTCCATTGATGATAAAGAGCAAGCCTATCTCAAAGTTTTAATGGATGAAATATTTGGTAAAGAAAACTTCCTTGCACAGTTTAATTTTCAGGTTAGATATGCTGAAAAATCAATTGCAGAAGCAAAGTTGTTTAAACCATTGATTGAATATACTCTAATGTATGCTAAAGATTCTACTCATCTCAAAGCATATCCACCTACAATTCCTTATACTGATGATAAATTTATCTGGGAAATAAAAGAGCTTACGGAAGGAACCGTTGAAGAAATAGATGGAAATAAAGTTGGTGTTTTCAAGAAAGGCGAATGGGAGCTTATTCAAGTAGAACCTGATATGAATGCCTTAAAAGAGACTTGGATTTCAGGCTCAATTTATTCCAAGATGAGTTATGGTCAAGTTTATCAAAAAATCGTTGAACCGAGAGTCGAACTGGATGGAAATGGAGCACTT
Source organism: uncultured Streptococcus sp. (assembly GCA_963554245.1). Classification (GTDB taxonomy): domain Bacteria; phylum Bacillota; class Bacilli; order Lactobacillales; family Streptococcaceae; genus Streptococcus. Next base: position 8,943 of record CAUVRF010000014.1, on the reverse strand, counting down.
TATAAAGTCTATGGTCGAGGAGAAGATGGATTAGGTTATCGCTATTATACAAATCCTCAAAAATCAAATGCGAACCGTGGGAAAATGTTTTCTGGTATGCCATTAGAACGTAAAGCGGAAATTGAAAGTGGTGAAGCTGTAAAATATCTTCCCATTGTCAACTTTGCAGATTTTGCAGGTGACTATGGGAATATTAGACATGAGGGTGGCGTTGCCCTTAATAGCGGTAAGAAGCCAGAAAAATTGTTAAAAATGTTAATGGAATATGTGACTTCTGAGAATGATATTGTTCTAGATTTCTTTGGGGGCTCAGGTTCGACAGCAGCAACTGCCCATAAAATGAAACGACATTATATTTCAATTGAACAAATGGATTATATTGAAGATAAAATTGTCGAACGGTTGAATAATGTTATTAAAGGCGATCCAACAGGTATTTCAAAAGATGTTAACTGGACTGGTGGCGGTAGTTTTGTTTACGCTGAACTCAAAAATGATGCTCAATACTTTAAAAACTCAATTTTTGAAGCGACAACAACAGAAGAGTTGTTAGAGTTATTTGAAATTGCTAAAAAATCATCTTTCTTGTCTTACCGCATCGACCCGAAAAAGTTGAAGCCAAATGAGTTTTCTCAACTTTCTCTAGCAGAACAGAAACAAGTCTTGTCTGAGATTATCGATAACAACAATCTCTACGTGAATTACTCAGATATTGATGATATTGATTACGGGGTTTCCGCTCAAGATAAAAAGCTCAATCATGCTTTCTACAGAAAGGAACAGTAAGCCATGCCTTTCATTTACGAAACCTATGACACCGTCAGTCGCTCTGGCTTCAAGAACTTTCGAGTAGATTTACCTGACTATATTACAAAAAATCTAAAATATCCCTTACGCCCTTATCAAGAGGAAGCGATTGGACGATATTTATACTATAAAACAGATGAAAATCGTGCGATTCCAGAGCAAGTCCTCTACAACATGGCGACTGGTTCTGGGAAGACGCTTTTGATGGCAGCGGTTATCTTGGAAAAGTACCAGCAAGGCGAGCGAAACTTCATCTTCTTTGTCAATAACGACAATATTCTTACCAAAACCAAGGATAATTTCTTGGAGAGCTCTTCTGGTAAGTACCTTTTTGCGGAAAAGATTGTCATGGACGGGCAAATCGTGACAGTTCGTGAAGTGATGGATTTTTCAGACAGCCGTGAAGATAGTATCAATATCGTTTTCACCACCATTCAAAAACTCCACCAAGACCTGAATACGCCACGAGAAAATCGTTTGTCTTATGAGCAGTTCAAGGATATTTCTGTTGTCATGTTCGCGGATGAAGCCCATCACTTGAATGCTGGACTGGATACAAACGAGAAAAAAGACAACACCAGCTGGACGTCTACCATTGAAGCTATCCAGAACACCGCTAAAAAATCCAGTATTTTTGAGTTTACGGCAACGATTGATCTAACAAATCCAACTTTAGCTCAAAAGTACGAAAAATCCTTACTTTTCAAATATGATTTGAAGGAATTTCGACTGGATAAATATTCAAAAGATGTTCTCTTTCATCTGGTGGATGGTGAAGTCAATAATCGTATGTTGCAGGCTATTATCATCAGCCAATACCGCAAGAAAATAGCGCTAAAAAATGGCATCAATCTGAAACCTTTGGTTATGTTCAAATCGCAGAAGATTGCTGAGAGCCAAGAAAACTTAGATACTTTTTTAAGCTTGCTCGAAAATCTTACTCTAGCAGATATTCAAGCACAACGTGAACTCGTTTCAGAAATGGAAGAAAAATCCAGTATCTTAAAAAAAGCGTTTGCTTACTTCGAGACAGTTGGCATTTCTGATGCTGATTTGATTGCAGAGCTTCAGGAAGATTTTCGAAAAGAACGTCTGCTATTAGTGGACGGGAAAAACAAGAACAAAGACAGCCTCACTCTCCTCAATACCTTGGAACAACCGACAAATGAAATCCGTGCGATTTTTGCCGTGGATATGCTTAATGAAGGCTGGGACGTTCTCAATCTTTTCGACATTGTCCGACTTTATGACACCCGTGATGGAAAGACCACAAAAAACGGATTTGTTGCTGGAAAAACTACCAATACCGAGAAGCAGTTGATTGGTCGTGGTGCTCGTTATTATCCTTTTGTAATTGGAGATAATTTTGATGAAAAATACACTCGAAAGTTTGATGAGAATGAAAACAACGAACTTCGAGTGATTGAACAACTTCATTATCATTCTGCGAACAACCCTCGCTATATTTCAGAACTCAAGCAAGTCTTGCGCGAATCTGGGATTTACGATGACCAAAATTTGGAAGAACGTGAGCTCAAGCTCAAGGAGTCTTTCAAGAAAACTCGAACCTACACAGATGGCGTTGTTTGGATGAATAAACGCCTCTCTTATGTGCAACTACTTGAACAACGTCAAGGAAGTCTGTTTGATACGAATTTCATCCCCAAATCTTTCGAAGTCAAACTACCAACCCACGGTGTGCGAGATATTGAGGCATTTGATGAGGTGGCTTACGTTTCTGAAAGCCTGGATGTACTGACTTTTAAATTTGGCACGGTTATTGGCAACAATATCGCCAGAATGGCTATTAATCGAAATAATAAATTTACTTTTGAAAATCTTCAAAAAGCCTTTGTAGGAGTTGGAAGTATCGCTAGTTTTATCAATATGCTTTCAGATATTGATATGCGAGTGGAGTCTCAGTACAAACTAGTGGAGGATTTAACTCCAGACGATAAACTATACATCACGGAAAAACTTCTCCATCACATTGAAAAAGATTTAATTGCGACCGAAGAGCGATACTTTGGTTCTGAAAAATTTGAACAGTATAAGATCAAAGACTTGTTCGCAGATACTATCCTGCGTAAATACACCATTCAATCTGGTAGCGATAAAGAAATGGGACTATCGCAAAAAGATCCGAATAATAGAATTTATGTCAATTTAGATGCGCTAGATTGGTATGCTTATGATGACAATTATGGAACGAATGAAGAAAAATACTTAATTAAGGCTCTCCAAGATGTCATGGCAGACCTAGAAGAAAAATGGACGGATATTTACTTGCTTCGAAATGAAAAAGCCGTGCGGATTTATAGCTTCGATAAAGGGCGAGCCTTTGAGCCAGACTTTCTCATGTTTGCGAACGACAAGAAGACTGGTAATGCTTCATGGCAGATTTTCATCGAGCCAAAGGGAGCTCAATTAATTGCGACAGATAGCTGGAAAGAAGATTTCTTGCTACAAATCTCTGAGCTAGATGAGGCGAGAACGCTAGTTGATGATGATCGTTATCGTATTGTAGGTTTGCCGTTCTTCAATGAGATGATAAGTAAGGACGAGGTCAAGGAACAACTACGGACACTTTAATACATATCGTGAGTAGGAGATAAGACAATGTATATTTCTAAAATTAAACTAGTAAACTTTAAGAGTTTTAAAGGAGAGCATGTTATTGAATTCTCGGAAGGTGTAAATTTTTTCGTAGGAAACAATAACTGTGGTAAGACGACAATTTTTAAAGCAATTGAATTCATTCAGAGTGGAAAAAACAAGTTAGATTTTATAACTCAGGGTCATGAGACTGAAAATATATCTGTCGAACTTGAATTCAAAGGTGCAGATCTCAGTGAAATAGTTAATGATGAAAATCTAAATCTTAATAAATACAGTGACTATGTAATCGACAATGAAGATGGTACGTATAGTCTTAGGGTTTTAAGGTCGTCTCAGGAATGTGAAGTAACGCAAGGTAAAAAAACAGTTTCTTTAGATATCTCAAAAGTAAGGATTTATAATCCAAATTCAACCGAGGAAGATGATATAAAGAGGTTTGAAAACCCCACAGGTATTGATAAAACGATTACTGCGTTATTTGATGCTCAGTTTGTATATTCGGATATAAGGAATGAAGATTATCAAGATTTTGGTAAGACCAAAATAATAGGTAAAATAATTAATGACATAACAAAAGATTTTCAAAAAGGCGATACCTGGAGAGAATTTCAAGATGCTCATAACAAAACTTTTGGAGATGAAGGGTTGGGTAGAATTCTTGAAGGAATTGCGACTAAAATTTCCTCCGTGTTGAGAGAGCAGTATGGAGATGGTGAGGTACAATTTAATTTTGGATTGCCTGAAATTGATAATTTCTTTAAGACGGGTAGTCTTCTTCTTTCGGATAATGGTATTTCAACTTCTGTTTCAGAAAAAGGTACTGGAATGCAACGGGCATTAGCTTTAAGCTTAATTCAAGTTTATGCTGGTGTGCTTGATAATGAAGAGGAAACATTATCTAAGCCAATTATGTTTTTTATTGATGAGCCTGAGACATTTTTACATCCTAAAGCTCAAGATAAACTTATCGATTCACTCAATAAAATTTCTGAAAAGTATCAAGTTTTTATTACGACTCATTCTCCTTACCTGTTAAAAAAGTTTGATTGTAGAACTCAGCAAATCAATATTTTTTCCAAGAATGGCGACGGGGTAAATTTTGTATCGGATAAGCGGGAATTAAATTTATTCGGAACTACCTCACCGACAATAGGAGAAATAAACTACATTGCTTTTGGAGTAAACAGCGTGGAATTTCACAATGAACTATATGGATTTATCCAAGCAAAAGCTATTGATGAGGATGAAAAAAATTACTCCGAGAAAGGATTCGAAAAATGGCTTGTAGGTAAAGGTGTAGCTCAAGATAAAGACTATCATCGTTTATTAAAAAACGGGGATACTCAACAAGAGCAAAAAACTCTTCCAACCTTAATTCGCAACATCATACATCATCCAGAAAATCAAAATAACAGCTATACTACAGAAGAGCTGGAAGAATCAACAGAATTACTTTTGAATATTTTACGTGATTTAGTGTAAAATACACAGGATGTCTTGATATAGATGTCCTTTTTTGGTTTATGGAAATATTATCATTTTGGACTGCTGTTTGCTCTGTGGTATAATAGGTTTATGGATAAAAAATATGAAAAAATTTCCCAAGATTTGGGTGTAACCTTAAAGCAAATCGATACCGTTCTAAGTTTGACAGCTGAAGGGGCGACGATTCCCTTCATCGCACGTTACCGCAAGGACATGACTGGTAGTCTGGATGAGGTGGCGATTAAGGCCATTATCGACTTGGATAAAAGCCTGACTAATCTTAATGACCGCAAGGAAGCTGTCTTGGCTAAGATTCAAGAACAAGGCAAGCTGACCAAGGAACTGGAAGAAGCTATCCTGGCAGCTGAGAAATTAGCAGACGTAGAAGAACTCTACCTACCTTTTAAAGAAAAACGTCGGACCAAGGCAACCATTGCCCGTGAAGCTGGACTTTTCCCACTTGCTCGCTTAATCTTGCAGAATGTAACTGACTTAGAGAAAGAAGCTGAGAAGTTTGTCTGTGAAGGATTTGCGACTGGGAAGGAAGCTTTGGCTGGTGCAGTTGATATCTTGGTCGAAGCCTTATCGGAAGATGTTACACTGCGCGCCATGACTTATCAGGAGGTGCTGAGACACTCTAAACTTACTTCTCAAATTAAGGATGAAAGTCTCGATGAAAAGCAGGTTTTTCAGATTTACTATGATTTTTCTGAGACAGTTGGAAATATGCAGGGTTATCGTACCTTGGCCCTCAATCGTGGAGAGAAGATAGGTGTCTTGAAGGTCGGTTTTGAACATGCGACGGACCGTATTCTTACCTTCTTTGCAGCTCGTTTCAAGGTGAAAAATGCCTACATAGATGAAGTAGTTCAGCAATCTGTTAAGAAAAAGGTCTTGCCATCTATCGAGAGACGCATTCGGACAGAATTAACTGAGAAGGCAGAAGAGGGAGCTATTCAACTCTTTTCTGACAATCTGCGCAATCTGCTCTTGGTTGCTCCGCTGAAAGGGCGCGTGGTTCTTGGGTTTGACCCAGCCTTTCGTACAGGTGCCAAGCTAGCTGTCGTGGATTCAACAGGAAAAATGCTGACAACTCAGGTCATTTATCCTGTCAAACCAGCCTCTGCTCGTCAAATCGAAGAAGCCAAGAAAGATTTGGCAGATTTGATTGGTCAATACGGTGTAGAGATTATAGCCATCGGAAATGGTACTGCTAGTCGTGAAAGTGAAGCCTTTGTGGCGGAAGTTCTGAAAGATTTCCCTGAAGTCAGCTATGTTATCGTAAATGAAAGTGGTGCTTCGGTCTATTCTGCTAGTGAACTTGCTCGTCAGGAGTTTCCAGACTTGACCGTTGAAAAACGCTCTGCTATTTCTATCGCCCGTCGTTTGCAAGATCCCCTTGCGGAATTGGTCAAAATCGATCCTAAGTCAATCGGTGTCGGGCAATACCAGCACGATGTTAGTCAGAAGAAATTGTCTGAAAGTCTGGACTTTGTCGTTGATACGGTGGTTAACCAGGTTGGCGTCAATGTCAATACAGCCAGCCCAGCACTTCTCTCCCACGTAGCTGGACTCAATAAAACTATCTCTGAAAATATTGTCAAATATCGTGAGGAAGAAGGAAAAATCACTTCGCGCGCACAAATCAAAAAGGTTCCTCGTCTAGGTGCCAAAGCCTTTGAGCAAGCTGCAGGTTTCCTCCGTATCCCGGAAAGTAGCAATATCCTTGATAATACGGGAGTTCACCCAGAAAACTATGCTGCGGTTAAGGAGCTCTTCAAACGCTTGGATATCAAGGACTTGAATGAAGAAGCAAAAAATAAGCTTAAGTCCCTATCAGTCAAGGAGATGGCGCAAGAACTGGATCTTGGACCAGAAACGCTTAAAGATATCATTTCCGACCTTCTCAAACCAGGTCGAGATTTCCGTGATTCTTTTGATGCACCTGTACTCCGTCAAGATGTACTGGATATCAAAGACTTAAAAGTCGGCCAGAAGCTAGAAGGTGTGGTGCGTAATGTCGTTGACTTCGGTGCATTCGTTGATATCGGGATTCACGAAGACGGCCTCATTCATATTTCTCACATGAGTCGCAAATTTATCAAACATCCTAGTCAAGTGGTGTCTGTTGGAGATTTGGTAACGGTTTGGGTTAAAAAAATTGATACTGAACGTGAAAAAGTCAATCTGTCGCTCCTCGCTCCAGATGAATCTAACTGAGTACGTTCAGTCCGTTTCCCTCGAAGACTTTGGTAGACCTTTCACACACCAAGCCCAGTGGAATTCTCGTCTGCGAACGACAGGTGGACGATTTTTCCCCAAGGATGGGCATTTGGATTTTAATCCCAAGGTTTATAATGAACTAGGTTTGGAAGTCTTTCGCAAGATTGTGCGCCATGAACTCTGTCACTATCACCTTTATTTTCAGAAAAAGGGATATCGCCATAAGGACCGAGATTTTAAGGAACTTTTGAAAGAAGTGGATGGACTACGCTTTGTTCCCCCTTTGAGAGCCCAAAGTAGTTACCTAGTCTATCAGTGCCAATCCTGTCAGCAATCCTATCAACGAAAGAGGAAGATTGACACGAAACGCTATCGCTGTGGCGTCTGCCGTGGTAAACTCGTCATCTTAAATCGGCCTAAGGACTGATGTTATTGATCTCGTTTCATGCTATACTACTTGTAATAATACCGAAAGAGGAAACAATCATGAATACAAAATTTTATAAAATGAGACGAAATCGCATGGTGTCAGGAGTTTTAGCTGGTCTATCAGACAAGTGGAATTTTGATGTAACCCTAGTCCGCTTTCTCTTCGCCATTTTTACCGTGGCAAATTTTGGAATTGGTGTGATTATTTACATCATCCTTGCCTCTATCCTACCAACCAAGGAAGACATAGAAGCCGAAATGTACGGAACAGGACCACGCAAACGCAAAGAAGCCCAAGCCATTGAAGACAATGATGGCTGGTTTTGGTGAGTAAATCTACGGTAACAAAAGTTTTGCAACATTACTACAAGAGAAAAGAAGGCAGTAGCATGCTTAGGAAATACTTTAAAAACTATAAATGGACGGACATGTTCTGGATTCTATTTATTTTGATTACTAGTTTTCTATCAACCAATAATTACTTATACCACTTAACGAAACAGGATTTTTCAGAAGAAGGTTGTCTTTTAGCAATTCCTTTGTTTCTTTTTCATTTTCTCTTCATTGATAAATTCATCATTTCTAGACGAGATCAAAAAGCTGATTAACTTTTAACCCTTGTATCCGCAAGGGTTTTCTTCTTGCCTTTCTTTTATGGTAAAATATTGATAGCGAAATTGCTTGATATTCCTCAATCTTACAAAAATGTAAGATTAAAGTCTCTTTTGTAAGGTTAGGTTATGGCAGGCTACCTTTTTTTGCGATAAACTAGACTCATAAAGAACAAAGGAGTAAAACCATGAAAAGAATCTTACAAAAGAAAACAAGAAAACCAAGTCAAAAAGATATCGAGCGCGTTCAACTAGGATGCGCTATGATGCAAGCACAGTTTCAATTGATGGGATATTAAGAAGGAGAAAATCATGACACTTTTAGATGTAAAACACGTTCAAAAAATCTATAAAACACGTTTCCAAGGCAACCAAGTAGAGGCCCTCAAAGACATTCACTTTACCGTAGAAAAGGGTGACTACGTTGCTATCATGGGAGAGTCTGGCTCAGGGAAATCAACCCTACTCAACATCCTAGCTATGCTGGATAAACCAACTCGAGGTCAGGTTTATTTGAACGGAGTAGACACAGCAACGATTAAAAACTCACGGGCTTCCAGCTTCCGTCGTGAGAAGTTAGGATTTGTCTTCCAAGACTTTAACTTACTAGATACCTTGTCTGTCAAAGACAATATCTTGCTTCCTCTAGTTTTATCACGAAAACCTATCACAGAGATGATGAAGAAATTGGTGGTGACAGCTGAAAATTTAGGCATCAACCAATTGCAAGAGAAGTACCCTTACGAGATCTCTGGTGGTCAAAAACAGC
>CAUVRF010000013.1:0-30514 GCA_963554245.1 uncultured Streptococcus sp. | reverse complement strand
TCTTTGACAAGGCACCTGAAAAAGTTATCACCAACAATCTTTCAACCACTGAAATTTTATTGGAGTTAGGCTTGAAGGATAAAATTGCTGGCATGCTTAACCCTGATAATGCTGTGACGGACAAATACAAGGACGCGATTGCGACGATTCCTCAAATCGGAGATAAAAAAACAGTATCACAAGAGACAGTCCTTTCTTATGAGCCAGACGCTGTGATGGGTCGAAACATGATGTTTTCTGAAAAATCCTTGGGGACAGTTAGCACTTGGAATGAAAACAAAATCCCAGTCTATACGCAAAAAGCTTCTCTCTCAACGATTCAGCAAGATTTGGGGAATATTGTAGAAGATGTCAAAAATCTTGGAATGATTTTCAATGTTCAGGACAAGGCCAATGAATACGCAGCCCAATTACAAGCTAAAATTGACGCTGTTAAGAAAGCAAACCCAGCAAGTCAAGGTGAAAAGAAAAAGGCTTTGATTATGGTTGCTTATAATGACGAAACCTTTGGTGCTTACAAGTCTGCTTTGCAAGAGAGCCTGCTAAATCAACTTGGTTATACAAATGTTGCAACGGGAACATCAGGCTTGACCTTGGAAAATCTCGTGTCAATGGATCCTGAGTTGATTATCTATGTAACCAGTGACCGCAATAAAAAATTGGATGCCAACGCAGTAGAGTTGATGAAGGCAAATGAAGTTTTAGAAAACGTTCCTGCAATTAAGAATCAAAAAATCATGACCATCTCTTACGATGAGTTGATGGACTATGGTCCAGCAGTGATTGATTCCCTTGAGAAAATCAATGACTTTATCAATAAATAATGAGTTTGATTGGGAAGGGATCCAAGTCAAGGTCAGTCTTCCTTCAACCTATGACCCCAATCAAACCTATCCAGCGATTCTCTTGAATGATGGAAACTTGGATTTCCTATCATCACTTTCCGAATCTGTGATTTTAGTGGGTTTGACTTCTGAAAATCGCCTAGATGACTACACTCCATGGAAGGCATCTGCTCTGAGAGATGGAGCTCCAGATTTTGGTGGTCAGGCGAAGGCCTATCATGGTCATTTATTTGGAGGTCTTTTAGACAAGTTGCGATCTCTTTATAGAGTGGACAAAGATCGTCTTGCCTATGGAGGTTACTCACTAGGTGGTTTGGCGGCAGTTTACAGTCTTTTCAGCTTTGACAAGGTCTCCTGTGTCTTCTCTATCTGTGGTTCCTTTTGGTATCCTGATTTTACGACTTATTGCAGGGAAGAAGAGGTGAAAAATTTAGACTGTTTACTGTATTTACAGAATGGTCAAACAGAAGGAGCCCATCATAGCAATCGCTTGGCTCAAGCACCAGCCTATGCTGAGCAGATCCATATTAGTCTTCAGAAACGCTATCCAACTGGTCAGTTTGTCTTTGATCCCTATGGGCATCATGAGCAAGTAGCTGAACGATTCCTAGCCTTTTCCAACTGGTTAGCCCAAAAATGGAAAATTGAATAAAAGATTATCCCTTGGCTTTTGCCAAGGGATAATTGTATTATTTAACCAAGAGCCTCTCTCTTCTTATCTGGATTCCAGATAAAGCTTGCAATAAAGGTAAAGATAATTGTTAGGATACCAACAACCACTGCAAGGATAAGGGCAGGGATGCGGATAAACCACCAGAGTGGGTTTGGTTTTTTATCGTTGTGCCATTGTTTGGTTTCTTCATCCAAACGTTGGAATTCAGCTTGGATGCGGTCTGCAACCATTTCAATCCCTTCATCATTCATTTTCTTGATATCTGAGATATCGATTGGATTTCCAAAGTTCATATCCACACGTTCACGGCTAACCAAACCTTTCAAGGTCATGGGACCTGTGTAGGTAACCGGCATGATACGAACCTTAGCCATTTTAGCAATCAAGGCTACTCCACCCTTGACATCATTTGAGTGACGGCTCCCACTTGGGAACATGATGAGAGAGCGGTCGCTTTTTTTGAGGACGTTGATAGGGTACTTGATGGCAGAGGCACTAGGTTTTTCCCGGTCGATAGGAAAGGCGCCGCACATACGGATCCACCAGCCAAAGATACGGTTGTTAAACAGCTCTTTTTTGGCCATAAAGATGAACTGTTTTGGCTTGGTCGCAAAGGCCATGTAAACAGGATCCCACCAGGTACGGTGAGGTGCGACGAGGATATAGTTTTCGTCTCGGCTAGGGATTTTATCAGTATTGTGATAGTGGGCATTGCCATTGATGGACCACAAAATCAGCATGACTAGTCCACGCAAATAAGTATAAAACATGAGATCTCCTTCGATTGTATTGCTTTTATTATTATACCTTATCAAAAGACTACTGGCAAACTTTTTCAGTTATCAGCCAACAGTTTTAGATGGGATTAGAATTCTTTTAAAAAAAATGATATGATAGAATTTATGGATAAAAATAAGATTATGGGATTAACCCAAAGAGAAGTCAAGGAAAGACAGGCTCAAGGTTTGGTCAATGACTTTACCGCTTCAGCCAGTACCAGTACTTGGCAAATCATCAAACGAAATGTTTTTACACTTTTTAACGCATTAAACTTTGTTATTGCCCTAGCGCTTGCCTTTGTACAGGCTTGGAGCAATTTGGTTTTCTTTGCCGTTATTTGCTTTAACGCTTTTTCTGGGATTGTGACTGAGCTGCGAGCCAAACACATGGTGGACAAGCTCAATCTCATGACCAAGGAAAAGGTCAAGACTATTCGTGATGGCCAAGAAGTGGCTCTGAATCCTGAAGAATTGGTGTTAGGAGATGTCATTCGTTTGTCTGCAGGAGAGCAGATTCCTAGTGATGCCTTGGTTTTGGAAGGCTTTGCGGAAGTCAATGAAGCCATGTTAACGGGTGAGAGTGATTTGGTGCAAAAAGAAGTGGATACCTTGCTTTTGTCTGGAAGTTTCTTAGCCAGTGGGTCTGTTTTAGCTAAAGTTCACCATGTCGGGGCAGACAACTATGCTTCCAAACTCATGCTGGAAGCTAAGACAGTGAAACCGATCAACTCCCGTATCATGAAATCGCTAGACAAGCTAGCTGGTTTTACTGGGAAGATTATCATTCCCTTTGGTCTAGCTCTTCTGCTAGAAGCCTTGATGTTAAAAGGCCTACCCCTCAAGTCATCCGTTGTAAATTCGTCAACAGCTCTTTTGGGAATGTTGCCCAAGGGAATCGCCCTTTTGACCATAACTTCGCTCTTGACTGCGGTGATTAAGCTGGGCTTGAAAAAGGTCTTGGTGCAGGAGATGTACTCTGTCGAGACCTTGGCGCGCGTGGATATGCTCTGTCTGGACAAAACGGGCACCATCACCCAAGGAAAGATGCAGGTGGAGGCGGTTCTTCCTCTGACGGAAACTTATGATGATGAGGCTATTACTAACATTCTGACCAGCTACATAGCTCATAGTGAGGATAAAAATCCAACAGCCCAAGCCATTCGCCAGCGTTTCCAAGGTCAGGTTTCCTATCCTATGCTTTCGAATCTTCCTTTCTCAAGCGACCGTAAGTGGGGAGCTATGGAGTTGGAAGATTTGGGAACTGTTTTCTTAGGAGCGCCCGAGATGTTGTTGGACAATGAAGTCCCTGAAGCCAGAGAGGCTCTAGAGAGAGGTTCACGTGTCTTGGTATTAGCCCTTAGTCAGGAAAAACTAGACCACCACAAACCACAGAAACCATCTGATATTCAGGCCCTGGCCTTGCTGGAAATCTTGGATCCGATTCGAGAAGGAGCAGCTGAGACACTAGACTATCTTCGTTCCCAGGAAGTAGGCCTCAAGATTATCTCTGGTGATAATCCAGTCACGGTTTCCAGCATTGCCCAAAAGGCTGGTTTTGCAGACTATCACAGCTATGTAGATTGCTCAAAAATCACGGATGAGGAATTGATTGCCATGGCTGAAGAGACAGCTATTTTCGGTCGTGTTTCCCCTCATCAAAAGAAACTCATCATCCAAACGCTGAAAAAAGCAGGGCATACAACGGCAATGACAGGGGACGGAGTCAATGACATCCTAGCTCTTCGTGAGGCGGATTGTTCGATTGTAATGGCGGAGGGAGATCCGGCGACTCGTCAGATTGCCAATCTGGTTCTCTTGAACTCAGACTTTAATGATGTTCCTGAGATTCTCTTTGAAGGCCGTCGGGTGGTCAATAACATCGCCCATATCGCACCGATCTTCTTGATTAAAACGATCTATTCCTTCCTGTTAGCAGTCATCTGTATTGCCAGTGTTCTTCTGGGACGGTCTGAGTGGATCTTGATTTTCCCCTTCATTCCAATCCAGATTACCATGATCGACCAGTTTGTGGAAGGTTTCCCACCATTCGTTCTGACTTTTGAGCGAAATATCAAGCCTGTTGAACCAAACTTCCTCAGAAAATCCATACTTCGCGCCCTACCAAGTGCCCTCATGGTCGTGTTCAGCGTTCTTTTTGTGAAAATTTTTGGAGCTAGTCAAGGTTGGTCTGAGTTAGAAATCTCAACCCTACTCTATTATCTCCTTGGGTCTATCGGTTTCTTATCCGTATTTAGAGCCTGCATGCCATTCACCCTCTGGCGTGTCCTCTTGATTGTCTGGTCAGTAGGAGGCTTCCTAGCCACAGCTCTTTTCCCAATGATCCAAAAGTTGCTTGAAATTTCGACCTTAACAGGACAAACACTGCCTGTTTATGGGGCCATGATGTTGGTCTTTACCGTGATTTTCATCTTGACTAGTCGTTACCAAGCGAGAAAATAAAGAAAAACTGCAATCTGTGGATTGCGGTCTTTTTAGGTGCAAGATTGCTAGCTGAAATGTGGTATAATAAGAGGTAATAGAGTTTTGGAAAGTGAGAGAAGATGATTTCAAAGAGATTAGAATTGGTGGCGTCTTTTGTACCACAGGGAGCTATTTTACTAGATGTGGGGAGTGACCATGCTTATCTGCCTATTGAGTTAGTTGAGAGAGGCCAAATCAAAAGCGCTATTGCAGGGGAAGTGGTGGAAGGTCCTTACCAGTCTGCGGTTAAAAATGTTGAGGCTCACGGTCTAAAGGAGAAAATCCAAGTCCGTTTAGCCAATGGCTTGGCAGCCTTTGAAGAGGCAGACCAAGTGTCGGTTATCACCATTGCTGGTATGGGTGGCCGTTTGATTGCTACCATATTGCAAGAAGGTTCGGACAAGCTAGCTAATGTAGAGCGTTTGATCCTCCAACCCAATAATCGTGAAGACGACTTGCGCATCTGGCTACAGGGTAACGGCTTTCAGATTGTAGCAGAAAGCATCCTAGAAGAAGCTGGTAAATTCTACGAGATTTTGGTGGTGGAAGCAGGACAAATGAAGCTATCAGCCAGTGATGTTCGCTTTGGACCTTTCTTGTCCAAAGAGGTCAGTCCAGTATTTGTCCAAAAATGGCAAAAAGAAGCTGTTAAGCTAGAGTTCGCCCTCGAACAAATCCCAGAAAAAAATCTGGAGGAACGTCAAGTTCTAGCTCATAAAATTCAAGCCATCAAGGAGGTGCTCCATGTTAGCAAGTGAAGTAATCAGAGCTTATGAAGCCTTTTGTCCTCAGGAATTTTCCATGGAGGGTGACAGTCGTGGCCTGCAGATCGGTAATCTAGACAAGGAGATACAAAGAGTTATGGTGGCTCTCGATATACGTGAAGAGACGGTGGCAGAGGCCATTGAAAAGGGTGTGGATTTGATTATAGTCAAGCACGCACCGATCTTTCGTCCGATCAAGGATCTGGTAGCTAGTCGTCCGCAAAATCAGATTTACATCGACCTGATCAAGCATGACATTGCAGTTTATGTCAGCCATACCAATATTGACATTGTTGAAAATGGTCTCAATGACTGGTTCTGTCAGATGCTAGGCATTGAGGAGACGACTTATCTTCAGGAAACGGGCCCAGAACGTGGGATTGGGCGTATTGGAAATATTCAGCCTCAGACATTTGGGGAATTGGCCCAGCATGTTAAGCAAGTTTTTGGTCTAGATAGTCTTCGCATGGTCCATTATCAAGAGAGTGATTTGCAGAAACCTATTTCAAGAGTAGCTATCTGTGGTGGTAGCGGGCAGTCCTTCTATAAGGATGCCTTAGCTAAGGGGGCAGATGTCTACATCACTGGCGATATCTACTACCACACTGCTCAGGATATGCTGTCTGATGGCCTGTTGGCATTGGACCCAGGCCACTATATTGAAGTTCTCTTTGTGGAAAGAATCGCAGCACTCCTTACTCAATGGAAGTCAGAAAAGGGCTGGACTATTGATATCTTGCCTAGTCAGGCATCGACTAATCCTTTCCACCATATCTAGTTAGAAGGTGAAGACAATGAAAAAAGTTGCCATTATTGGAGCAGGGATTGTGGGAGCAACAGCTGCCTACTATCTCTCAAAAGAAAGCGACCTAGAGGTGACCGTTTTTGACCATGGTCAAGGTCAGGCAACCAAGGCTGCAGCAGGAATTATCAGTCCTTGGTTTTCAAAACGCCGCAATAAAGCTTGGTACAAGATGGCACGCTTGGGGGCTGACTTTTATATGGATTTGTTGGCTGATTTAGAAAAGTCTGATCAGGAAATAGATTTTTACCAGCGTTCGGGAGTTTTTCTCTTGAAAAAGGATGAATCCAAGTTAGAAGAACTCTATGAACTAGCTCTCCAGCGCAGGGAGGAATCTCCTTTAATAGGTCAGTTAGCTATCATGGATCAAGCCTCAGCTAATGAATTATTCCCTGGTTTGCAGGGATTTGACCACCTGCTCTATGCTTCTGGTGGGGCGAGAGTAGATGGCCACCTCTTAGTGACTCGTTTGCTAGAAGCCAGTCAAGTCAAGCTGATCAAAGAAAAAGTGAGTCTGACACCATTAGCATCCGGCTATCAGATTGGTGAAGAGGTATTTGACCAGGTTATTTTGGCAACAGGAGCTTGGTTGAGGGACATTTTGGAGCCTTTAGGATATGAAGTAGATGTTCGTCCCCAAAAGGGGCAACTCCGAGATTATCAGATTTCCAAAGACATGGAAGCTTACCCTGTTGTCATGCCAGAAGGGGAGTGGGATTTGATTCCTTTTGCAGGTGGGAAATTGTCCTTAGGCGCTACTCATGAAAATGATATGGGATTTAATTTGACAGTAGATGAAACCTTGCTCCAACAAATGGAGGAGGCAGCCTTACCTCACTATCCAGCCTTAGCTAAAGCGACTTCAAGAGCTGAGCGTGTGGGAATCCGTGCCTATACTCGTGATTTCTCACCTTTCTTTGGGCAAGTACCTGGTTTAGCAGGTGTCTATGCGGCTAGTGGTCTAGGTTCATCAGGCCTCACAACCGGCCCTATCATTGGTTACCATTTAGCTCAACTAATCCAAGACAAGGAATTGACTCTGGACCCAGTAAACTATCCAATTGCAAACTATGTCAAACGAGTAAAAAGCGAATAATAACTCAATGAAAATCAAAGAGCAAACTAGGAAGCTAGCCACAGGTTGCTCAAAGCATGGCTTTGAGGTTGTAGATGGAACTGATGAAGTCAGTAACCATACCAACCCACGGCAAGGTGAAGCTGATGTTGTTTGAATTGGATTTTCGAAGAGTATAAGTATTTTACTGAAATTTTAGTCTCCCCTCTAGGATGGCAAATGACATTCCCTATCAAAAATGGTAAAATAAGAAAAAATAATTCGAGAAACGAGGAAGAAAGATGCAAGAAAAAATTTTGGTAACGGGTGGTGCTGGTTTTATCGGGACCCACACTGTTATTGAGTTGATCCAAGCAGGTCATCAAGTGGTTGTAGTGGATAATCTTGTCAATAGCAATCGTAAAAGTATAGAAGTTGTTGAGAGAATTACAGGGGTTGAAGTGCCTTTCTATGAGGCAGATATCCGTGATACAGATACTCTCAGAGATATTTTCAAGCAGGAAGAACCGACTGGTGTGATTCACTTTGCGGGCTTGAAGGCTGTTGGCGAATCAACCCGTATCCCTCTTGCCTACTATGACAACAATATCGCTGGAACTCTTAGTCTTTTAAAAGTTATGGAAGAAGCAAACTGTAAGAATATCATCTTCAGTTCTTCTGCGACAGTATATGGAGATCCTCACACGGTTCCAATCTTAGAAGATTTCCCACTTTCAGTGACCAATCCTTACGGTCGTACCAAACTCATGCTAGAAGAAATCTTGACCGATATCTACAAAGCAGACTCAGAATGGAACGTGGTATTACTTCGTTACTTTAACCCAATCGGAGCGCATGAAAGTGGAGACCTAGGAGAAAATCCAAATGGAATTCCAAACAATCTCTTACCTTATGTTTCACAAGTAGCAGTTGGCAAACTAGAGCAAGTGCAAGTATTTGGAGACGATTACGATACGGAAGATGGAACTGGTGTTCGTGACTATATCCACGTTGTTGACTTGGCTAAAGGTCACGTTGCAGCTCTTCAAAAAATCCAAAAAGGGTCTGGCCTTAACATTTATAACCTTGGAACAGGCAAGGGCTACTCTGTTCTTGAAATTATTCAAAATATGGAAAAAGCAGTGGGACATCCTATTCCTTACCGCATCGTAGAACGCCGCCCAGGAGACATCGCTGCCTGCTATTCAGATCCTGCAAAAGCCAAAGCAGAACTCGGCTGGGAAGCAGAATTTGATATCATGAAAATGTGTGAAGACGCATGGCGTTGGCAAAGTAAGCATCCAAACGGATTTGAAGACTAAGATAATGATTTCAATCATTGTCCCCTGTTTAAATGAAGAGGAAGTACTTCCTCTTTTTTATCAGTCTGTTGAAGATTTGCTTCCAGAATTGGGAGCAGAGGTCGAGTATGTCTTTATAGACGATGGCTCAAGCGATCGGACCTTAGCTCTTTTGAAGGCTTATCGGGAGCAAAATCCTGCGATACATTATATCTCTTTCTCGAGAAATTTTGGGAAGGAGGCAGCTCTGTACGCAGGTTTACAGTATGCGACTGGGGACCTGGTGGTCGTGATGGATGCAGACCTCCAGGATCCTCCTAGCATGCTACTTGAGATGAAAGCCTTACTAGACCAGAATGCTGACTTGGACTGTGTTGGGACACGGAGAACCAGTCGGGAGGGAGAACCCTTCTTTCGCAGTTTATGTGCCGATCTTTTTTATCGCCTCATGCAAAAAATCAGCCCAGTAGCTCTGCCCTCAGGCGTCCGTGATTTTCGGATGATGAGAAGGTCTGTGGTAGATGCTATTTTAACCCTGACCGAGTCCAATCGGTTCTCTAAAGGGCTCTTTGCCTGGGTCGGTTTTCGAACATACTACCTAGACTATCCAAATGTCGAAAGACAGGCTGGAAAGACCAGTTGGAGTTTTAGACAGCTCTTTTTCTACTCGATTGAAGGGATTCTCAATTTTTCAGATTTCCCCTTGAGTATAGCCTTTGTAGCGGGACTCCTATCTTGTTTTATTTCTTTTATGATGACTGTTTTTGTAGTGTTTCGGACTCTTATCTTGGGAAATCCAACATCTGGCTGGACCTCTCTGATGGCTGTCATTCTCTTTCTTGGGGGGATTCAACTTCTGACTATTGGGATTCTGGGCAAGTATATCAGTAAGATTTACCTGGAAACCAAAAAAAGACCACTCTACCTCATCAAAGAAAAAAGTGATCTTTCTATTTTTGAAGGAAAAAATAACCGGAAAAGACTATAATTTTACCTAGAAATATGCTAAACTAGTAGGTGAAGGGATTAAAGTGATAAAGAGAATCTACAAAATCAATCTCCCTTTTAAACTATGATGGATCTTTTAGAAGTGCACGTGTAGGACAATTTTTGATGGCCTCTAGAACATCGCTGTTCTCAGCGATTTCTCTTTGCAATTCAACTGGATCATCGCAAAATCGAACGATTCCATTATCATGGTAATCAAAGAGTTCAGAATAGGTTTGGCAAAGCCCGCAGGCAATGCACCGTTCGGGTATAAGTGTGACTTTCATATTTATATTGTAATAAGAAAATGTAAAAAATACAAGGAGTAAGGTATGGCAAAGGAACCATGGCAAGAAGATATCTATGAAAATAGTGAGGAAGAATCAAGAACAGAGCGTCGTCGCCGTAAACAAAAAGGAAAGGGCGCTGTTGCCAATCGTGTCTTAACAGTTCTAGCTAGCCTCTTCTTTGTGATCGTTGTAGCGATGGTAGTTGTATTGATTTACTTATCAACCGGAGGAAGCAATCGTACTTCATCTTTGAAGGACTTCTATGATACATCGTCTCCTTCTACAAGTTCAAGTTCTAAAGTAGAAGCATCGTCATCTTCAAGTAGCAAGGTAGAAGAAACATCTTCTTCTGAAACAACTCCTTCAGAGAGCAGTTCAGAAGAGCACACAGAAGGAGAAGGAACACTCACTGTGCATCCTGGAGAGGGTGAGGCAGCTCTTGCTCAGCGTGCAGGGATTTCCATTGCCCAGTTGGAAGCGTTAAATCCTTCTCATATGTCATCTGGATCTTGGTTTGCCAATCCAGGTGATGTGATCAAGACAAGATAGGAGTCGGGAATGAAGACAATTCAAATTGCTATTGATGGTCCAGCTTCCAGTGGTAAGAGTACGGTCGCAAAGATTGTCGCTAAAGATTTTGGTTATACTTATCTCGATACGGGCGCTATGTACCGTGCTGCGACTTATATAGCGCTTAAACACCAGTTGGATGCAGGAAAAGTAGAGCAACTTTTGGAATTGCTTGATCAACATCCCATTAGTTTTGGACGTTCAGAAACAGGTGATCAACTTGTTTTTGTAGGGGATGTGGATATCACTCATCCTATCCGTGAAAATGAAGTGACCAACAAGGTTTCAAGCATTGCTGCTATTCCTGAAGTGCGTGAGAAACTGGTTTCGCTCCAGCAAGAGATTGCTCAGCAAGGTGGCATCGTGATGGATGGGCGTGATATCGGGACAGTTGTTTTACCACGAGCTGAACTTAAGATTTTCCTAGTAGCTTCTGTTGAAGAAAGAGCAGAGCGTCGTTACAAGGAAAATATTGCTAAAGGGATTGAAACAGACCTTGAAACGCTGAAAGAAGAGATTGCGGCGCGTGACTACAAGGATAGTCATCGTGAAACCTCACCTCTCAAACAGGCTGAGGATGCAGTTTACCTTGACACAACTGGACTGAGTATCCAGGAAGTGGTCGAAAAAATCGAATCAGAAGCAAAAAAATATATGTCCTAGGGACGAGAGGAGCAGGCTAAATGAAGCCTGCTCCTTTTCTCTCTTTTGCGCGCGTTTCAAAACAGTCTTTTTGGGAGAATTTTGATAAAATAGTAGTATCAATAAAAAGGACGGAAGCATGACAAAGAAAATCATAGCCATTTGGGCCCAAGATGAAAAAGGTGTGATTGGGAAGGAAGATCGTCTCCCTTGGCATTTGCCAGCAGAGTTGCAACATTTTAAGGAAACAACTTTAAATCATGCTATACTGATGGGACGAGTGACTTTTGATGGCATGGGACGTCGTCTGCTTCCAAAACGGCAAACCCTGATTTTAACGCGAAATGGCGAAGAAGTTATAGATGGGGCGCTCGTATTTCAAGATGTGGAGTCTGTTTTAGCGTGGTATCAGAGTCAGGAAAAAAATCTCTATATCATTGGCGGAAAACAGATTTTTCAGGCTTTTGAGCCTTATTTAGATGAAATCATCGTGACACAGATTCATGCTCAGGTGGAGGGAGATACCTATTTCCCTGAGAAGTTTGACTTGTCTCGTTTTGAGACAGTAGCAAGCAAATCTTACACCCGAGATGAGAAAAACGACTATGATTTTACAATCGAATACCGAGATAGAAAGGAAGTCTAATGGAGCGCAGTATATTTGGATTTTTTACAGCTTTTTTGTGTGTGATCTGTATTTTGACTGGAGCACAGGCTTTTCGTAAGAAGCGCTATGGACTGTCTGCCTTACTCTGGTTGAATGCTTTTACCAATCTGGTCAACAGTGTCCACGCTTTTTATATGACCTTATTTTAGATAGAATGATAAATTAGAATGGAAGGAAATCATGCCTACAAATAGGAAAAATGATATGATGGTTTATTGCTCATTTTGTGGCAAAAGCCAAGAAGAAGTAAAGAAAATAATCGCTGGCAACAACGCCTTTATCTGTAATGAATGTGTGGAGTTGGCCCAGGAAATCATTCGAGAGGAGTTGGCTGAGGAAGTCTTGGCAGACTTGTCTGAAGTACCAAAACCAATCGAACTCCTTAATATCTTAAACCACTATGTGATTGGTCAGGATCGTGCCAAACGTGCCTTGGCAGTGGCTGTATACAATCACTACAAGCGTATTAATTTCCACGATACACGTGAAGAGTCAGAAGATGTGGATTTGCAGAAGTCAAACATCTTGATGATTGGCCCAACTGGTTCTGGGAAAACTTTCTTGGCTCAGACTTTGGCTAAGAGCTTGAATGTGCCTTTTGCTATTGCAGATGCGACAGCTCTGACTGAGGCTGGGTATGTGGGTGAGGATGTGGAAAATATCCTCCTCAAACTCTTGCAGGCTGCTGACTTTAACATCGAACGTGCAGAGCGTGGGATTATCTACGTGGATGAAATTGACAAGATTGCCAAGAAGAGCGAGAACGTGTCTATCACACGTGACGTTTCGGGTGAAGGAGTGCAACAAGCCCTTCTCAAGATTATCGAGGGAACTGTTGCTAGCGTGCCACCTCAAGGTGGACGCAAACATCCACAACAAGAGATGATTCAGGTGGATACCAAGAATATCCTCTTCATCGTAGGTGGTGCTTTTGATGGCATCGAAGAAATCGTTAAACAACGTCTGGGAGAAAAAGTCATCGGCTTTGGCCAAAATAACAAGGCGATTGACGAAAACAGCTCCTACATGCAAGAAATCATCGCAGAAGATATTCAAAAATTCGGTATTATCCCTGAGTTGATTGGACGCTTGCCTGTCTTTGCTGCTCTTGAGCAATTGACGGTTGATGACTTGGTTCGCATCTTGAAGGAGCCAAGAAATGCCTTGGTGAAACAATACCAAACCTTGCTTTCTTATGATGATGTTGAGTTGGAATTTGACGATGAAGCCCTTCAGGAAATCGCCAATAAGGCTATCGAACGCAAAACTGGTGCGCGTGGTCTTCGATCAATCATCGAAGAAACCATGCTAGACGTTATGTTTGAAGTTCCAAGTCAAGAAAATGTGAAATTGGTCCGCATCACAAAAGAAGCTGTCGATGGAACGGAAAAACCCATCCTAGAAACAGCCTAGAGGTGACTATGGAACTTAATACACACAATGCTGAAATCCTGCTCAGTGCGGCAAACAAGTCCCACTATCCGCAGGATGACCTGCCAGAGATTGCCCTTGCAGGGCGTTCAAATGTCGGCAAGTCTAGCTTTATCAACACCATGTTGAACCGCAAAAATCTTGCTCGTACATCAGGAAAACCTGGGAAGACCCAGTTACTCAACTTCTTCAACATTGATGACAAGATGCGTTTTGTGGATGTGCCTGGTTATGGCTATGCCCGCGTTTCCAAAAAGGAGCGTGAAAAGTGGGGGCGCATGATTGAGGAATACTTAACGACTCGTGAAAATCTCCGTGCCGTGGTTAGTCTAGTGGATCTCCGCCACGACCCGTCAGCAGATGATGTGCAGATGTACGAATTTCTCAAATATTATGAGATTCCGGTTATCATCGTTGCGACCAAGGCGGACAAGATTCCCCGTGGTAAGTGGAATAAGCACGAATCAGCAATCAAAAAGAAATTAAACTTTGACCCAAGTGACGACTTCATCCTCTTTTCATCTGTCAGCAAGGCAGGGATGGATCAGGCTTGGGATGCAATATTAGAAAAATTGTGAGGGAAAGAAATGGCAAAAACAATTCATACAGACAAAGCTCCAAAGGCTATCGGACCTTATGTTCAAGGGAAAATCGTTGGCAATCTTTTGTTTGCTAGCGGTCAAGTTCCCCTCTCACCTGAAACTGGAGAAATTGTAGGAGAAACGATCCAAGAACAGACAGAACAGGTTTTGAAAAACATCGGTGCTATTTTGGCTGAAGCAGGAACAGACTTTGACCATGTTGTCAAAACAACTTGCTTCTTGAGCGATATGAATGACTTTGTTCCTTTTAACGAGGTTTACCAGACTGCCTTTAAAGAGGAATTTCCAGCTCGTTCAGCTGTAGAGGTTGCACGTCTTCCTCGTGATGTAAAAGTCGAAATTGAAGTGATCGCAGAGATTGGATAAGCTAGTTGAAGTTTGGCTCTGCCAAACTTTTTTTGATATAAGGAGAGATAGATGACAAAGAAACAACTTCACCTGGTGATTGTGACAGGGATGAGTGGCGCAGGGAAAACAGTAGCCATTCAGTCCTTCGAAGATTTGGGATATTTTACCATTGACAATATGCCGCCAGCCCTCTTGCCAAAGTTTTTGCAGTTGGTAGAGACCAAGGATGATGACCATAAGTTAGCCCTAGTAGTCGATATGCGTAGTCGTTCCTTCTTTTCAGAGATTCAGGCTGTTTTGGATGAATTGGAAAACCAAGATGATTTGGACTTCAAAATCCTCTTTTTAGACGCAGCAGATAAGGAATTGGTAGCCCGTTACAAGGAAACCAGACGGAGTCACCCACTTGCTGCAGATGGTCGAATTTTAGATGGCATTAAGCTGGAACGTGAACTTTTGGCACCTTTGAAAAACATGAGCCAAAATGTGGTGGATACGACAGAACTCACCCCACGTGAACTTCGTAAAACCATTGCTGAGCAATTTTCAGACCAAGAACAAGCCCAGTCTTTCCGTATCGAGGTCATGTCTTTTGGATTCAAGTATGGTATTCCTATCGATGCAGACTTGGTCTTTGATGTCCGTTTTTTGCCAAATCCATACTACCTTCCGGAACTCCGCAATCAGACAGGTGAGGATCAAGCAGTTTATGACTATGTGATGAATCATGAAGAGTCTGAAAGTTTCTATCAGCACTTACTCGCTTTGATTGAACCCATTTTGCCAAGTTACAAAAAAGAAGGCAAGTCTGTTTTAACCATTGCAGTAGGATGTACAGGTGGACAGCACCGTAGTGTTGCCTTTGCAAAACGAATCGCTGAGGACCTTGCTAAAAACTGGCCTGTCAATGAAAGCCATCGTGACAAAGACAGAAGAAAGGAAACGGTAAACCGTTCATGAGAAAACCAAAGATAACGGTAATTGGTGGAGGAACAGGTATCCCCGTCATTTTGAAAAGTTTGCGAGAAAAGGATGTTGAGATCGCAGCCATCGTAACGGTAGCTGATGATGGTGGATCTTCTGGTGAGCTAAGAAAGAATATCCAACAGCTGACACCACCAGGTGATCTCCGTAATGTCCTTGTGGCCATGTCGGATATGCCCAAGTTTTATGAGAAGGTTTTTCAGTACCGTTTCTCAGAAGAGGCCGGAGCATTTGCGGGTCATCCACTGGGGAATATCATCATAGCAGGGCTCTCTGAAATGCAAGGGTCCACTTATAATGCCATGCAGCTGCTAAGTCTCTTTTTCCACACAACAGGAAAAATCTACCCCTCAAGCGATCAGCCTTTGACACTGCATGCAGTCTTTAAAGATGGTTCTGAGGTGGCAGGTGAGAGCCACATTGCAGATCATCCAGGTATGATCGACCATGTCTATGTGACCAATACCTTGGATGATGAAACACCCCAAGCCAGCCGTCGAGTGGTCAATACTATCCTCGAGAGTGATATGATCGTCTTGGGGCCTGGTTCCCTCTTTACATCGATTTTGCCCAATATTGTCATTGAGGAGATTGGGCAGGCTCTCTTGGAGACTAAGGCAGAGATCGCCTATGTCTGCAATATCATGACCCAGCGTGGGGAAACAGAGTACTTTTCAGACAGTGACCACGTGGAAGTCCTCCATCGACACTTAGGTCGGCCTTTTATCGATACGGTCTTAGTTAATATCGAGAAGGTTCCTAGAGAATACATGGATACCAACCGTTTTGATGAATATTTGGTTCAGGTAGAGCATGATTTTGCTGGTCTTTGCAAGCAGGTTCCTCGTGTGATTTCCTCCAATTTCCTTCGTTTGGAAAATGGAGGAGCCTTCCATGATGGCGATTTGATTGTGGATGAGTTGATGCGCATTATACAGGTGAGAAAATGAGTTTCACAGTAGCAGTAAAAGAAGAAATTCTTGGTCAACACCATCTCAGTCGTTATGAACTATCGGCCATCATCAAGATGTCTGGTAGCATCGGTCTCTCGACTTCTGGTCTGACCTTGTCTGTTGTAACTGAAAATGCTAAGTTGGCTCGGCATCTCTATGAGTCCTTTCTCCATTTTTATGAGATTAAGTCAGAAATTCGACACCATCAGAGAAGCAATCTTCGCAAGAATCGTGTCTACACGGTCTATACCGATGAGAGGGTGCAGGAGCTTTTAGCTGATTTGCGACTTGCGGATTCCTTCTTTGGTTTGGAGACGGGTATTGATCCCGATATCTTAGCAGATGAGGAGGCTGGGCGTGCTTACTTATGTGGGGCCTTTCTGGCAAATGGTAGTATTCGAGATCCTGAGTCTGGCAAGTACCAGTTGGAGATCAGTTCTGTATATCTGGACCACGCCCAAGGACTAGCCTCTCTCCTTCAGCAGTTTTTGTTGGATGCCAAGGTTATTGAGCGCAAGAAAGGTGCAGTTACCTATCTTCAACGTGCAGAGGACATCATGGATTTCTTGATCGTGATTGGGGCCATGCAGGCGCGTGATAATTTTGAGCATGTCAAGATTTTGCGTGAAACTCGTAACGATCTCAATCGAGCCAATAACGCTGAAACAGCCAATATCGCTCGGACGGTTTCTGCTAGTATGAAGACCATTAATAATATCAGTAAAATCAAAGATAGAATGGGTTTGGAAAATTTACCCGTAGATTTGCAAGAGGTAGCGCAGTTGCGGATTCAGCATCCAGACTACTCTATCCAGCAGTTGGCAGATAGCCTGAGCAATCCCCTGACCAAAAGCGGTGTCAACCACAGACTCAGAAAAATAAACAAGATCGCAGATGAACTATAAAACCACGAATCGTTGATCCGTGGTTTTTTTCTTGAAGTTAATAAATATGTGAGAAGAATTTTAAAGGAAGTTAACTCCATAGTCTATGGTATACTATAAATAAGTTATACTGTAGCACAAAGGAGAAAACATGAAAATATCTAAAAAAAGTATGATTATTTTATTCAGTATTTTAGCAGTAATTGGAATCGCAGTAGGAGGTTGTAGCATGCACCAATACCAAAAGAAACAAGAAATGATTGCCATCGCAACAAGCGATAAAGCAAAAAAGGTTTATGAAGAATATTTGAATAAAGAAGACCCCTATGCTTTTACTGAGAAAGGATTCGTACATTCTTATC
This sequence comes from uncultured Streptococcus sp., assembly GCA_963554245.1. Taxonomy (GTDB): domain Bacteria; phylum Bacillota; class Bacilli; order Lactobacillales; family Streptococcaceae; genus Streptococcus. The sequence goes on along the minus strand of CAUVRF010000013.1, from coordinate 13,095 downwards.
AAGTGAAACAAGATTCATTAAGTTATAATCCAATGGGTGGGCTAATGGTTTCTTTAATAATCAATGATGATGAAGAAATGCTTGTGGATTATAATTTAATTGAAAAGTCTGATGGAGATTATACTTCCGCATTTTATGGAAGTACGCCTAAATTTTGGCAGACTCGTGATAAATATTATAAAAAAGAGGAATGATAGTAATGGTGGAAAAATATATTAATAATCCTCATCTCCAGATAGCTATGACAGAGTATCAATCTAACATGAAAAAAGATAAATATGAGGTCAATACTCAGTACAATCATAATGTAGGGTATGTCACCCAAGTCTATGATAATACCACAGGAGCGGGCGAGCAGGTTTATGCAGTTGTAAAAAATCCTGATGAAAAAGCTGATAAGGTACAGGAAAGTTATGCTATACTATGAGTAAGTTAGTCCCTAATTCATTGATAGGATAGCATAAAGGAGGCACCATGAAAAAACCTAAAAAAAGCATGATTATTTTATTCAGTATTTTAGCAGTCATTGGAATTGCAGTAGGAGGATGTAGTATGCACCAATACCAAAAGAAACAAGAAATGATTGCCATCGCGACAAGTGATGAGGCAAAGAAGGTTTATGAAGAATATTTGAAGAAAGAAGATCCCAAAGCACTGACCGAAGAGGGTAATTAAGAGTTATGAAATTGATAAAGAAAAACTTTCCTATAATCCAATGGGAGGTTTAATGGTACGTTTATTTTTGAACGGGAAAAAAGATCTTAGGATGAATTTTAACTTAATAGATAATGGAGATGGTACCTATAGCACTGCATACTATGGATATACTGGTGAGCTAAACAGGATTTTGGAAGAAGGAAAAAATGATTAAGGACTATGTAAATGATAAAAATCTTCAAATAGCAATGACAGAGTATGACTCTGAAATGGATTTAGATCATGTTGTGAAAACTCAAAGTGGAGATCAAATTGGCACTGTCACCCAAGTCTATGATAATACCGCAGGAGCGGGTGAGCAGGTTTATGCACTTGTAAAAAATCCTGATGAAAAAGCTGATAAGGTACAGGAAAGTTATGCTATACTATGAGTAAGTTAGTCCCTAATTCATTGATAGGATAGCATAAAGGAGGCACCATGAAAAAACCTAAAAAAAGTATGATTATTTTATTCAGTATTTTAGCAGTAATTGGAATCGCAGTAGGAGGTTGTAGCATGCACCAATACCAAAAGAAACAAGAAATGATTGCCATCGCAACAAGCGATGAGGCGAAGAAGGTTTATGAAAATCATATAAGGGCGAATGATCCTAAAGCATTAACAGAAGATGGAATCATTAAATCATATGATATTGATACAGAAACTTTAGAGTATAATCCAATGGGAGGACTAATGGTAAGGATATATTTTAATGATGATAAGGAATTAGATTTTCACTTTGGCTTAATAAAAGATAATTCAGGGAATTATGAATCTTATGGATATACTGTATCACCTAAATTATCATCTATGTTAAAGGAATCTAAAAAATGAGAAAATATGTCAATGATTCAAATCTTCAGATTGCAATGACTGAATATAACGATAACTCAATTAATCGTGAGGTTAAGGACCAATATGATGGAAGCGTTGGGACTGTCACCCAAGTCTACAACAATACCACAGGAGCGGGTGAGCAGGTTTATGCAGTTGTAAAAAATCCTGATGAAAAAGCTGAGGATGTACAGGAAGTAACGGTCCTCTTTCGTGGTTCTACGGGTCCAGATCATATTTTGAATGAAGCACCAGATGTCTGGAATGACTGGGCTGAAAATGATGCAGTTATAGCTAAGAGAATTGTAATGCAAAGCAATCCCAGCGACCGAGACAATTCTACCGAGCAGCTAAAGGCTTCTGCCAGAGCTTTAAAAGATATCATGGAAAAATATCCTAATGCCAAGATTAACATTTACGGGCATTCACTTGGTTCTATGGATGCTCAGTATGCTATGGCTGCTCTTGAAGCAGCCCAAATCGAGCGAATCCAACAGGCTCATATCTACAACGGACCTGATGTCTACCGAATCCTTAGCCCCGAACAGAGAAAAATTGTTGATCAAATCAAAGGGCGTATCTACAACTATGCTGACCCTAAAGATATGATCAGCATGGTTGGTAGAGATCCCGAGAAGGGCAGTATCGGTTCTGTAGGTATGGTTTATTATGTAGATAGTGAACAAGAAGATTTTGTAAATCAGCATATGACCTATGGTTATCGCTTGGATAAGGATGGGAAAATTAAAATTCTTTCCAATACCAGTACAGTTGCTTATAACAACTTTCTGATTAAAATGGAGAGTTTCAAAAGGCTTAAGAAGAGTCTATCTTCTGATGGTTTTGCATCTGATGAGCGAATCTTTCTAGACTCTGAACAAGCTAAGCTAACGGCGTCAGGTATTTGCCATATTGTAACAGAAGAACTAGATGTTCTCAAAAAAATATATAATGACGGAGTTCAAGATGCGAGTGAAGTGCTTGTATCTTGCAGTAATGTTCCTTGGGGTTTCACCCTAAGTCCGTACGAAACTGAGGTTGCTTATTCTGATGGAGGAGTGACTTATGAAACAACTGTTGGTGTCATTCAAAAGAGGTTTACTCCAGTTCTTGATACTGCGAAACAATTAGAGAAAGATTTTACAGATTTAGAAAAGCAAATCAAAGACGGTATTCAGAAAAAATTAGATGAAGATAAGACATTGGCGAATGAATTTAAGCAATGGGAGAGTTTGATATGATAGAGGATGAAATCAGGAAAAAGCGACAGCGTATTGAAGAATGTGAGGATGACTATAGACGTTCTTTCAAAAAAATCGAAAATCAGTACGAAGAAGCAAACTATAAGTTTCAACAGTTGAGGCATATGATTGAAGAAAAGTATCAAATTATTTCTCATTCCTTAGACCAGCTAGGCGGCGACACAACCGAATGGCGTTATCAATCCAATCGACTAGCATCCAACTTTAGTCAGCAAATCGAAATGGCGTATAGAAATAGACAAAGACAACTCGAACAAGAAGAATTGGAGCTCGAACAGGATTACAAGCGGCAACACCGTCTCCTAGAAGATGAGCTTGCCAGAGCTCAGGAGCAAAAAAGACGCTTAGAAGAACGAGGTTAACGATAATGGCGAATGTATTTGATTATATTAATGATTTTTCGCGGGGGGAGAGGAGGCTCTAAGAAATATTGAAAAAGAGTTGGAACGATCATTTATAAAAAACATCTTGGCTCCAGCAAAAAAAGCTCGTATTTCCACTATAGAAAAAGATACAGAAAAATATATGAAGATTTCTCTATTAAGTGCTCAAGAAAGTTTGAAAGAAGTTTCGAAAAACATTGATAGTTCGATGAAGGGAGAATTTTCTAGAAAAGTAGTTGAAACTATAGAAACGAAAAGTAAAGAATACCCAAAAGCTTTAAATGGTACAAAGTAGACTTTTGATTCTTAAAGTAGAACTCCAGTATGTTGCTTTTTATAGCAGATGAACTATAAAACCACGAATCGTTGATCCGTGGTTCTTTTCTTATAAACTTGTTGAGTGTTTTGGTTGCACTTTTTGCTCAGGGTCGATGTAGTTAATGGCATTGTTAACAGCAGTTGGAGCTTCACCCAGTCCTGTAGCGATTAAATCGATCTTACCTTCATAGTAGCAGCAGTCCCCAATGGCGTAGATACCCTCTTGGCTGGATTCTTGCTTGCTGTTGACGATAATCTTGTGACGGTTTAGGTCCAGACCCCAATTTTTAAGATTGCCGACAGATGATTTGAAACCATAGTTGACAAAGAGATGGTCTACTTCGATAGTTTCGGTTTCATCTGCTTTGACTTTGGTGATTTCTAGTTTGTCGAGTGTTTTACCATCTCCAAGGAGTTGGCTAGGGACGAACGGTGTCTTGATGGTCACAGATGATTCTTGCAAGGCTTGCACACTATGTTCCAAGGCGCGGAAATTATCTCTGCGGTGAACGAGAGTAGTTGGGGCAATCTTTTCAAAAGCCAGAGCCCAGTCCACTGCGGAATCCCCGCCACCAAGGATGGTCACTTTCTTGCCTGCGTATTGCTGAATGTTGGAAACGTGGTAGTGGATATTTTCATAGCCCTCAACACCTTCTAATTCGAGTGGACGTGGTTTAAAGGCGCCACCACCCATGGCAATGATAACTGTTTTGGTCAGGTGACTTCCCTTGTTGGTTTGAATTCTAAATCCTTGATCTTGTTTCTCAATCTCAAGAACTGTTTCATTGAGATGAATAGGGGTAACAAAGCCGTTTAGCTGTTCAATCAAGCGATTGGTCAATTCTTCTCCAGTAAGGTTTGGAAAACCTGGCACATCAAGGATTTGCTTTTCAGGGTAGAGGATGGCTGGTTGACCACCGAGCTGGGGAAGAGAGTCGATGATTTGGACTTTGGCTTGGCGTAGGTGGGCGTAAAAGGCAGCAAAGAGCCCAACAGGACCGCCACCTACAATGGTAATATCATAGAGTTGAGACATGATTTCTCCTTTGTTTTTTCTAGTCAGTTTATTTTATCATATTTTTGCTTAATTTAAAATGAGGTAGGATAGGGAAAAAATGGGCAAAAAATGGTATAATGGTACAGAAAGTGTTTCGACAGGGAGGAGGCCAGGGATGAATTTTCAACAATTATCCAATTTACAATACTGGACGAGTTTGTTTTCAAGTCCTTGGACGATAGTCATCAATCTGATAGATATTCTCATTGTGACTTATATTTTATATCATTTTACCAAAGCGATTGCAGGGACCAAAATCATGATTTTGGTGCGGGGAGTCTTGGTCTTTATTTTAGGTCAGATTCTGTCCAATATGATTGGTTTGACGACCATTTCCTGGTTGATCAATCAGATCATCACTTATGGGGTTATCGCAGCGGTAGTTATCTTTTCACCAGAGATTCGGACTGGTTTGGAACGATTGGGCCGGGCTACGGATTTCTTCTCCAATGCCCCTATTAGTGCGGAAGAGCAAATGGTTCGTGCCTTTGTCAAAGCAGTCGAGTACATGAGTCCTCGTAAGATTGGTGCTCTAGTAGCGGTGCAGCGTGTGAGAACCTTGCAGGAATACATATCAACTGGGATTCCTCTGGACGCTAAGATTTCCTCTGAGTTATTGATTAATATCTTTATCCCTAATACGCCCTTACACGATGGAGCGGTTATTGTCAGAGAAGATCGGATTGCCGTAACTTCAGCCTACCTACCCCTGACTGAAAATACGGGAATTTCCAAGGAGTTTGGGACACGTCACAGGGCAGCGATTGGTTTGTCGGAAGTATCAGATGCTCTTACCTTTGTGGTTTCTGAGGAAACAGGTGGAATCTCAATCACCTATAATGGAGTCTTTAAGAATGATTTGACCTTGGAAGAGTTTGAATCGGAGTTAAGAAGAATCTTGCTTCCAGCATCAGAGGAAAAACAAGGTTTGAAAGAGCGTTTGCTAGGAGGATTGAAACATGAGAAAAAATAGTCTTTATATTATTTCTTCCTTCTTTTTCGCCTGCATCCTCTTTATCTATGCGACTTCAACAAACTATCAGAATAGCAATAGCGCCAGACAGGTGCGGACAGAAACCTATACCAATACGGTTCTTAATGTCCCAATCGATATTCAGTATGACAGTGCTCAGTACTTTATCAGTGGTTTTACATCTGAAGTGACCGTCTTTCTGACTGGGTCAAACAGAGTTGCTTTGGCGAGTGAGATGCAGGAAAGCACTCGGAAATTCAAGGTCAAAGCTGACTTAACCAATGCCAGTGTAGGAACCATCGAAGTTCCCCTGACTATTGAAAATTTACCGAGTGGTTTGACGGCTGTTGCGACACCGCAAAAGATAACAGTCAAGGTTGGTAAAAAAGCAAAACGTGATAATGTAATCGTTGTGCCGGAGATTGACCCTAGTCAGATTGATTCTCGTGTGAAAATTGATACAGTCACTGTATCAGATGAAAAAGTAACGGTTATTAGTGATGAGGAAACTCTCTCTAGAGTAGATCGTGTCATTGCCATCTTGCCAACGAGTGAACGGATAACAGGTAATTATTCGGCTTCTGTTCCTCTACAAGCAGTTGATAAAAATGGGAATGTCTTGCCAAGCGTCATTATGCCATTTGACACTACAATGAAAATTACAACCAAAACAGTATCGTCTAGCTCGAGTTCTTCGTCAACGACCTCGTCAACGGGCTCTTCAACCAGCAGTTCGTCTTCAACGAGTTCAGAAACGAAACCAGACTCGTCTAAACAGGACTAAACAAAATAGTAGAAAAGGATGATAAATAAAATGGGTAAATATTTTGGGACCGATGGAGTCCGTGGAGAAGCAAACGTAGAACTGACGCCAGAATTGGCCTTTAAATTGGGACGTTTTGGTGGTTATGTTCTTAGTCAACATGAAACGGAAGCCCCTAAAGTCTTTGTAGGACGTGATACACGTATCTCAGGAGAAATGCTAGAATCTGCCTTGGTGGCAGGTCTTCTATCAGTAGGAATTCACGTCTACAAACTCGGTGTCCTTGCAACACCAGCAGTAGCTTACTTGGTTAAAACTGAGGGAGCTAGTGCGGGTGTCATGATTTCTGCGAGTCACAACCCAGCCCTTGATAATGGAATTAAGTTCTTTGGTGGGGATGGCTTCAAACTTGATGATGAAAAAGAAGCAGAAATCGAAGCCTTGTTGGACGCTGCCGAAGACGCACTTCCTCGTCCGAGTGCAGAGGGCTTGGGAACCTTGGTGGACTATCCAGAAGGCTTACGTAAGTATGAAGGCTACCTTGTTTCAACTGGAACTCCTCTTGAAGGAATGAAAGTGGCCTTGGATACAGCCAACGGTGCAGCAGCTACGAGTGCTCGTCAGATTTTCGCTGATTTGGGTGCTCAACTGACTGTTATCGGGGAAACACCAGATGGTCTTAATATCAACTTGAATGTTGGTTCAACTCATCCAGAAGCTCTCCAAGAACTAGTCAAAGAAAGCCAGTCAGCTATTGGTTTGGCCTTTGACGGAGACAGTGACCGTTTGATTGCTGTTGATGAAAATGGTGACATCGTCGATGGTGATAAGATCATGTATATCATCGGTAAATACCTTTCTGAAAAAGGCCAGTTGGCTCAAAACACCATCGTGACAACGGTTATGTCTAACCTTGGCTTCCATAAGGCCTTGGAGAGTGCTGGCATTAACAAGAAAGTCACTGCAGTTGGTGACCGCTATGTCGTTGAAGAAATGAGAAAATCAGGCTACAACCTTGGTGGTGAACAATCAGGCCACGTTATCTTGATGGACTACAACACTACTGGTGATGGTCAATTATCAGCTGTCCAATTGACTAAGATCATGAAAGAAACAGGTAAGAGCTTGTCTCAACTAGCATCAGAAGTAACGATTTACCCACAAAAACTGGTCAATATCCGAGTGGAAAATGCCATGAAAGAAAAAGCCATGGAAGTACCAGCTATCAAAGCAATCATCGAAAAGATGGAAGAAGAGATGGCAGGGAACGGCCGTATCCTTGTCCGACCAAGTGGAACAGAACCCCTCTTGCGCGTCATGGCAGAAGCTCCTACAACAGAAGAAGTCAACTACTATGTAGATACGATTGCTGCTGTTGTTAAAGATGAAATCGGAATTGACTAAAGCCTAGAAAACTAGATGAAATGATAAAAATGTGGTACAATTGCATAGTAAATTGTAGCAAAGGGAGAAAAAATGAATCTTAAACGAGAACAAGAATTTGTTAGTCAGTATCACTTTGATGCTCGTAACTTTGAATGGGAAAATGAAAATGGCGCTCCTGAAACCAAGGTAGACGTGAACTTTCAGTTACTCCAACATGACCAAGAAAACCAAGTAACTTCGCTAGTTGTTATCTTGAGTTTCATGATTGTCTTTGACAAATTTGTCATCAGCGGGACGATTTCCCAAGTGAACCACGTGGAAGGCCGTATTGTCAACGAACCAAGCGAATTTAACCAAGAAGAAGTCGAAACCTTGGCACGTCCATGCTTGAACATGCTCAACCGTTTGACTTATGAAGTAACAGAAATTGCCTTGGATCTTCCAGGGATCAATTTGGAGTTTTAGCCATGAAATTAGCTGTCATTACAGATTCTTCAGCCTATTTAGAGGAGAAGACGCTGCAAAGAGAGAATCTATTTATCTTGGATATTCCTGTCAATATCGATGGAGAGGAGTATGTTGAAGGTGTCAATCTAACTGCTGAGGAATTTTATCAAAAGATGACTCAGTCTGCAGAATTGCCTAAGACCAGTCAACCAAGTATTGCCAAATTGGATGAGATTCTAAGCTCCTTGAAAGAAGAGGGATATACCCATGTCTTGGGACTCTTTCTTTCGTCAGGGATTTCAGGTTTTTATCAGAATATCCAATATATGGTGGACGAGTATGAAGGTTTGACCATTGCTTTTCCTGACACTCATATCACAAGTGCTCCTCTAGGATTTATGGTAGAGAGTGCCTTTGAATGGGCAGAACAAGGCGATGATTTTGCCCAGATTCAGGAGAAGTTGGGGATTCAAATTGCTGATAATTCAGCCTTTATCATAGTAGATGACCTAGACCACTTGGTTAAGGGAGGACGTCTGTCGAATGGGGCAGCCATCTTAGGGAATCTCCTTAGTATCAAGCCCATTCTTTACTTCAATGACCAAGGTGTGATTGAAGTTTACGAAAAAGTTCGTACAGAAAAGAAGGCAATCAAACGTTTGGTGGAAATCATCAAAGAGTCGACAAAAGATGGGAATTACCGTATCACAGTCATCCATGGCAATGCTCCTCAAAAGGCAGCGGACTTACGTCAGCTTTTGATGGAGAGTGGTGTGACTTCTGAAATTCCAATTGCAACCTTTGGTAGTGTCATTGGAACCCACCTTGGAGAAGGTAGTATCGCTTTAAGTTATACGCCAATCGTCTAGATTGTTGTTATGGGCAGCTAACGTCCTTTGTATCTTGATAATTGAACACGCCTGGAACCCTGTGTGAAAAAGATAGTTCTTCCAAGGAGTAGACACTCCTTGATCAGAACTCCTATTTTCACTTTGTGTTCTTACAGGCTTTGTATCTTAGACAGGAGTAGAGATGAGTATTCGAGTAATTATTGCCGGTTTTAAGGGAAAGATGGGCCAAGCTGCTTGTCAGATGGTCTTGGCTGATCCAGACTTGGACTTGGTCGCAGTTTTGGATCCTTTTGAGTCTGAGTCAGAATGGCAGGGGATTCCTGTCTTTAATGATAAGGCTGACTTGGCTGGTTTTGAAGCGGATGTTTGGGTAGATTTTACTACACCAGCCGTTGCCTACGAAAATACACGCTTTGCTCTTGAAAATGGCTTTGCTCCTGTCGTAGGAACAACAGGATTCACTAGTGACGAAATTGCAGAACTAAAAGCATTTTCCCGTGAACAAGATTTGGGTGGCTTGATAGCCCCTAACTTTGCCTTGGGCGCTGTCTTGCTTATGCAATTTGCGGCGCAGGCTGCCAAATATTTCCCAAATGTGGAGATTATCGAGCTCCACCATGACAAGAAAAAAGATGCTCCGAGCGGAACAGCCATTAAAACGGCTGAGTTGATGGCGGAAGTGCGAGAGTCTATCCAGCAAGGTGCGCCTGATGAGGAAGAATTGATTGCAGGTGCTCGTGGTGCTGATTTTGATGGCATGCGGATCCACTCAGTTCGTTTGCCAGGCTTAGTAGCTCATCAAGAAGTTATCTTTGGCAATCAGGGAGAAGGATTGACCCTTCGTCATGACTCCTATGATCGCAGCTCCTTCATGACAGGGGTCAATTTGGGAATCAAAGAAGTTGTCAAGCGTCATGAGCTTGTCTATGGATTAGAACACTTATTATGAGATTAACGCAAATGCCTTCTGAATTTCAGAAGGCTTTACCAGTATTAGAAAAAATTAAAGAAGCAGGCTTTGAAGCCTATTTTGTTGGGGGATCTGTTCGAGATGCCCTCCTCAATCGTCCCATCCACGATGTGGATATTGCGACTTCTTCTTATCCAGAGGAGACCAAGCAGATTTTTCCGCGAACAGCCGATATTGGAATCGAGCACGGAACTGTCTTGGTCTTAGATGGGGACGAGGAGTATGAGGTAACCACCTTTCGGACCGAAGATGTCTATGTGGACTACCGCAGACCCAGTGCGGTTTCCTTTGTGCGTTCGCTAGAAGAAGACCTCAAGCGCCGTGATTTCACAGTCAATGCCTTCGCTTTGGATGAGACAGGCGAAATCATTGACTTGTTCTATGGATTAGAAGATTTGAAAAATCAAGTCTTGCGAGCAGTTGGAGTGGCTAGTGAACGTTTCAACGAAGATGCTCTGCGGATTATGCGTGGTTTCCGTTTTCAGGCCAGTCTTGGTTTTGAACTTGAGCCAGAAACATTTAAAGCGATGAAGACTTTGACGCCACTCTTGGAGAAAATTTCTGTGGAGCGCACCTTCGTTGAGTTTGATAAACTCTTGCTGGCACCTTTTTGGCGAGTTGGTCTAGCTTCCATGATTGAGAGTCGAGCTTATGACTATCTTCCAGATATGGCAGGAAGCCAAGACAAGCTCAACAAACTGTTTGATTTGGAGACTGATTTCACTTTTGAGTCTTCCGAACAAGCCTGGGCGGCTCTATTGTGGGCTTTGGAGATTAAAGATGCACAGCCATTTTTGAAAGCTTGGAAAACCTCACGCCAGTTTGCTAAGCAGGTTCAGGATTTGCTGACTATTTTGACTTTGCGAGAAGAAGGAGAGCTGAGCAAGCGTGATTGTTACCGCTTTGACTTGGATTTACTTTTACAAGCTGAAAGTCTTCGTCAGGCCCAAGGAAAAGCAGTCAACCCACAAAACATCAAAGAAACTTACCATAGTTTGACCATTCATGATAAGAAAGAAATCCAGATTAATGGTGGAATTTTGATTAAGGAATATGGTTACCAGCCAGGACCAGACTTGGGAGAGATTTTAACAGAGATTGAGTTTGCCATTGTCGATGGAGAATTGGAAAATGATCGTCAAGCTATCCATGCTTACCTGAGGGAGAAAAAATGAGTGATTTTATCGTTGAAAAACTAAGCAAATCCGTTGGTGACAAGACCGTTTTTAAGAATATTTCCTTTATCATCCATGACTTGGATAGAATTGGTCTGATTGGTGTCAATGGGACTGGTAAGACCACTCTGTTAGATGTCCTTTCTGGTGTTTCTGGCTTTGATGGGGATGTCAGTCCCTTTTCGGCTAAGAATGACTACAAGATTGGCTACTTGACCCAGAATCCAGATTTTGATGATAGCAAGACGGTCTTGGATACTGTTCTATCCAGCGATCTCAAGGAAATCCAGCTCATTCGTGAGTATGAGTTAATCATGCTCAACTACAGTGAGGACAAGCAGGCTCGTTTGGAACGGGTCATGGCAGAGATGGATTCTCTACAAGCCTGGGAAATTGAAAGCCAGGTCAAGACGGTCCTCAGTAAGCTAGGTATTCAGGACTTGTCGACTCCAGTTGGTGAATTGTCAGGCGGTCTCAGAAGACGGGTCCAGTTGGCGCAAGTTCTCCTAGGCAACCACGACCTCTTGTTACTAGACGAGCCGACCAACCATCTGGACATTGCGACCATCGAGTGGCTGACCCTTTTTTTGAAAAATTCCAAGAAGACGGTTCTTTTTATCACCCACGATCGCTATTTTTTAGATGCGCTATCAACGCGGATTTTCGAGTTGGACCGAGCAGGCTTGACCGAGTATCAGGGCAATTACCAGGACTATGTTCGCCTTAAGGCGGAGCAAGATGAGCGTGACGCTGCTCTCCTTCACAAAAAGGAGCAACTCTACAAACAAGAATTGGCTTGGATGCGTAGACAACCGCAAGCGCGTGCGACCAAGCAGCAGGCTCGTATCAATCGTTTCCACGATTTGAAGAAGGAAGTTTCAGATAATCCTACTGAGGCAGACTTGACCATGAACTTTGAAACCAGTCGGATTGGGAAAAAAGTCATCGAGTTTCAGAATGTTTCCTTCGCCTATGAAAACAAGCCGATTTTACAAGATTTTAACCTCTTGGTGCAGGCCAAAGACCGTATTGGTATCGTTGGGGACAACGGTGTGGGAAAATCCACCCTGCTTAATCTGATTGCAGGAAGTCTTGAGCCGACAGCAGGTCAAGTTATCATCGGTGAGACGGTTCGCATTGCCTATTTCTCTCAACAAATTGAAGGTTTAGATGAAAGCAAGCGCGTTATCAATTACCTGCAAGAAGTGGCAGAAGAGGTTAAGACCAGTGGTGGTTCTACGACTTCCATTGCAGAGTTGCTGGAGCAGTTCCTCTTCCCACGTTCGACGCATGGAACCTTGATTGAGAAATTGTCTGGTGGCGAGAAAAAACGCCTCTATCTTCTCAAATTGCTTTTAGAAAAACCAAATGTTCTTCTTTTGGACGAGCCGACCAATGACCTAGACATTGCGACTCTGACAGTTTTGGAGAATTTCTTGCAGAGCTTTGCAGGGCCTGTCTTGACAGTTAGCCATGACCGCTATTTCTTGGATAAGGTAGCAACTAAGATTCTTGCTTTTGAGGATGGAAAGATTCGTCCTTTCTTTGGTCATTACACAGACTATCTTGACGAAAAAGCCTTTGAAACAGATATGGCCAATCAAGTGCAAAAGGCTGAAAAGGAGAAAGTGGTCAAGGTACGTGAATACAAGAAACGTATGACCTACCAAGAAAAGCAGGAGTGGGCAAGCATTGAAGGGGATATTGAAACCTTGGAAAATTGTATCGCTGCTATTGAAGAAGAGATGCAGGCAAATGGTTCTGACTTTGGCAAACTGGCGACGCTTCAGAAAGAGCTAGATAAGAAAAATGAAGAACTTCTTGAAAAATACGAACGCTATGAATACCTAAGTGACTTTGATAGTTAGGTGAATAGAAAAATCCTGTTATTACGACAGGATTTTTCTATTCTTCTTTTTTGGTTTCTTGATGAAAGATATTTTGCCAAGTCTCATGGCGACGCCAGATACTGGTGTGGA
>CAUVRF010000012.1:0-30726 GCA_963554245.1 uncultured Streptococcus sp. | reverse complement strand
ATGTATCCAGATGATAGTTTGACATTGCACACGGACTTGTACCAGATCAATATGATGCAAGTTTACTTTGACCAAGGAATTCACAATAAAAAGGCGGTTTTTGAAGTTTATTTCCGCCAGCAACCTTTTAACAACGGTTATGCAGTTTTCGCTGGCTTGGAAAGAATTGTACATTATCTTAAAGACTTACGCTTTTCTGATAGCGATATTGCCTACTTGGAGTCGCTTGGCTATCATGGGGCGTTCTTAGACTACCTCCGCAATTTCAAGTTGGAGTTGACGGTTCGTTCTGCTCAGGAAGGGGACTTGGTCTTTGCCAATGAACCGATTGTACAGGTGGAAGGTCCTCTAGCCCAATGTCAATTAGTCGAAACGGCTCTCTTAAACATCGTTAACTTTCAAACCTTGATAGCGACTAAGGCAGCACGTATTCGTTCGGTTATCGAAGATGAACCTTTGATGGAGTTCGGGACACGTCGTGCGCAAGAAATGGATGCGGCTATCTGGGGAACACGCGCAGCGGTGATTGGTGGTGCCAATGGAACCAGCAACGTGCGTGCGGGTAAACTCTTTGACATTCCTGTCTTGGGGACTCATGCCCATGCCTTGGTACAGGTTTATGGAAACGACTATGAAGCCTTCAAGGCCTATGCGGCGACCCATCGTGATTGTGTCTTTCTTGTGGATACCTATGACACCCTTCGCATCGGCGTGCCAGCTGCTATTCAGGTGGCGCGTGAACTGGGTGATCAAATTAACTTTATGGGTGTACGGATTGACTCTGGAGATATTGCCTACATTTCTAAGAAAGTCCGTCAGCAACTAGACGAGGCTGGATTCACAGAGGCTAAGATTTATGCTTCTAATGACCTTGATGAAAATACTATCCTCAACCTCAAGATGCAAAAGGCCAAGATTGATGTTTGGGGTGTGGGAACCAAGCTGATTACAGCCTATGATCAGCCAGCTCTTGGGGCAGTTTATAAGATTGTAGCTATCGAAGATGAGAATGGTCAGATGCGCAATACCATCAAACTGTCTAATAATGCGGAAAAAGTGTCTACGCCAGGTAAGAAGCAGGTATGGCGCATTACCAGTCGTGAAAAAGGTAAGTCAGAGGGCGACTACATCACCTATGATGGTGTGGATGTGAGCGACATGACAGAAATCAAGATGTTCCATCCAACTTATACCTACATCAAAAAGACCGTTCGAAATTTTGATGCTGTTCCTCTCTTAGTGGATATTTTCAAAGAAGGAACATTAGTTTACAACTTGCCTAGTTTGACTGAGATTCAGGATTATGCCCGTAAGGAATTTGACAAACTTTGGGATGAGTACAAACGCGTGCTCAATCCGCAGCACTATCCAGTGGACTTGGCGCGTGATATTTGGCAAGATAAGATGGATTTGATTGATAAGATGCGCAAGGAAGCTCTTGGTGAAGGAGAAGAAGAATGAGTTTGCAAGAGACTATTATCCAGCAACTAGGTGTCAAGCCAGTGATTGATGCCCAGGAAGAAATTCGTCGTTCCATTGACTTCTTAAAAAAATACCTAAAAAAACACCCCTTCCTTAAAACCTTTGTACTAGGGATTTCTGGAGGACAAGACTCAACCTTAGCAGGGCGCTTGGCGCAATTAGCTATGGAAGAAATGCGAGCAGAGACAGGAGATGACAGCTACCAATTTATCGCTGTCCGCCTGCCCTATGGCGTGCAAGCTGATGAAGCAGATGCTCAAAAAGCCCTTGATTTCATCCAACCAGATGTCAGTCTAGTTGTAAATATCAAGGAATCAGCTGATGCTATGACAGCTGCAGTTGAAGCGACAGGAAGTCCTGTTTCAGACTTTAACAAAGGCAATATTAAAGCTCGTAGTCGTATGATTGCCCAATATGCCCTTGCGGGTGCCCATAGCGGATCTGTCATTGGAACAGACCATGCTGCGGAAAATATCACAGGCTTTTTTACCAAGTTTGGTGACGGTGGTGCAGACATTCTCCCTCTTTATCGCCTCAATAAACGTCAAGGGAAACAACTCTTGAAGGAACTTGGTGCAGACCCAGTCCTTTATGAAAAAATCCCAACAGCAGATTTGGAAGAAGAAAAACCCGGACTTGCAGACGAAGTCGCACTTGGAGTCACTTACAATGAAATTGATGATTACCTAGAAGGCAAAACAATCAGCCCAGAAGCCCAAGCGATTATCGAAAACTGGTGGTACAAAGGCCAACATAAACGCCACCTACCAATCACAATTTTTGATGACTTTTGGGAGTAAAAACCTCCAGTGGAGGTTTTTAGCCTCTCACCTTGAAATAAAAAAGTGAGAGTTAGTCCAGTGGACCTTTTTACCCTGAGCCTAGAAATAAGTAAGCGAAGAAGGTCCGGGGTACCTTTTTCGCTTGAGCCTTAAGCTTAGAAAGCGAGGTAACATCATGAAAGCAATCGGTACGCAAATGTTACAGACAGAACGTTTGATTTTGAGAAGATTTGTGGAGAGTGATGCGGAAGCCATGTTTCAAAATTGGGCTTCGTCTGCTGAGAATCTGGCCTATGTCACCTGGGATCCTCATCCTGATGTTGAGGTGACTCGGAACTCGATTCAAAATTGGGTTGCATCCTATACTAATCCCAACTATTACAAATGGGCCATTTGTCTCAAAGAGAACCCAGAGCATGTGATAGGAGATATCAGCATCATTGAAATGCACGAGGAAGATTCAAGTTGTGAAATTGGGTATGTTTTAGGAAAAGATTATTGGGGTCGTGGTATGATGACGGAAGCTTTGAAAGCTGTGTTAGACTTTTGTTTTACTCAAGCAGGCTTTCAAAAGGTCAGAGCTCGTTATGCCAGTCTTAACCCAGCTTCAGGCCGTGTGATGGAGAAGGCTGGAATGTCCTATCTAAAAACTATCGTCAATGGTGTGGAGAGAAAAGACTACGTTGCGGACCTTATTTATTACCAGATAAGTAGGGAAGACAGGTGATTTCTTTTCTGTTTCTATCAAAGTCAGACCTTGTCTGGCTTTTTTTTGTGCCAGATTTCTGAATAAACTGATTAAATTCCTATTTTTCCCTATCATTGTCCCTGTTTTTTCTGGAGTTTTGGGGATATAATAGACCTATCAAATCAAAGAATGGAGGAAGGCAATGGACAATGTAATCTTTTTTATCAGTGTTTTTCTTGCTGGAATTCTTTCCTTCTTTTCTCCTTGTATTTTACCCTTGTTGCCAGTCTATGCAGGTGTCTTATTGGATGATAAGAATGATGCTCAGGCTTCTAGTGGAAAATTTTCAATCTCACTTGTTAGTCTATTGCGAACTCTGGCCTTTATAGCGGGGATTTCTTTTATCTTTATCTTACTGGGCTATGGAGCTGGTTTTTTAGGCAATTTGCTGTATGCTTCTTGGTTTCAGTATGTGACGGGTGCGATTATCATTCTCTTGGGCTTGCACCAGATGGATGTTTTACATTTGCAGGGGCTCTACAAGGAAAGAAGGTTACAATTAAAGAGACAAGGGCAAAAGGGTAACGGCTATAGTCAGGCATTTTTACTGGGGTTAACCTTTAGTTTTGCTTGGACGCCGTGTGTAGGGCCGGTTTTGGGCTCTGTTTTAGCCTTGGCGGCTTCAGGTGGTTCAGGTGCTTGGCAGGGAGCTGGTCTCATGTTGGTTTACACGCTGGGTTTGGCGCTACCATTTTTAGTTCTAGCTCTTGCCTCCAGCTATGTTTTGAAACATTTCCGAAAACTCCATCCTTATCTCGGAATCCTCAAAAAAGTGGGTGGTTTCCTCATTATCGTGATGGGAATCTTGGTGCTTTTGGGAAATGCTTCCATTTTGACTACATTATTTGAATAGAGAGGAAAAAGAAATGAAAAAATGGCAAACATGTCTCCTTGGAGTAGGCTCAATCTGTTGCTTGGCAGCCTGTTCGGCTAAAAACATGGCAGACGAGTCTACTATGAAGGAGCAATCCAAAACAGAACAAGTTAGTTCGAAAACTGCGACTAAAGGTCAGGAAGTCGCTGATTTTGAACTGACAGGTGTAGATGGCAAGACCTATCGTTTGTCTGATTACAAGGGCAAGAAAGTCTATCTCAAATTCTGGGCTTCTTGGTGTTCCATCTGTCTAGCCAGCCTTCCAGATACGGATGAAATTGCTAAAGAAGCTGGTGATGACTATGTGGTCTTGACAGTGGTGTCTCCTGGACACAAGGGGGAGCAATCTGAAGCGGACTTTAAGAATTGGTACAAGGGATTGGATTATAAAAATTTTCCAGTTTTAATTGATCCATCAGGTAAACTCTTGGAAAGTTATGGTGTCCGTTCTTATCCGACTCAAGCCTTTATAGACAAGGAAGGCAAGCTGGTCAAAACGCAACCAGGTTTTATGGATAAGGATATGATTTTAAAAGAATTGAAAGAAATGGGGTAGAGAAAGGCCATGAATGATAAAGTAAAATTGTTTGTCTTGGCAGGGATTTTTTTCCTAGCCATAACCGGTTTCTATTTTCTATTGATGCGAAATGCAGGGCAGACAGATAGCTCGCAAATTGAGAAAGCGGCAGTTAGCCAAGGAGGAAAAACAGTGAAAAAAACAGAAATTAGTAAAGACGCAGATTTGCATGAAATTTATCTAGCTGGGGGATGTTTCTGGGGAGTTGAGGAATACTTCTCACGCGTTCCCGGAGTGACAGATGCCGTTTCAGGCTATGCAAATGGTAGAGGGGAAACAACCAAGTACGAATTGATTAACCAAACAGGACATGCGGAGACTGTCCATGTCACCTATGACGCCAATCAAATTTCCCTCAAGGAAATTCTGCTTCATTACTTCCGCATTATCAATCCAACAAGCAAAAATAAACAAGGAAATGATGTGGGTACCCAGTATCGTACCGGTGTTTATTACACAGATGACAAGGATTTGGAGGTAATAAACCAAGTCTTTGATGAAGTTGCTAAAAAATATGACCAACCTCTGGCAGTTGAAAAGGAAAACTTGAAGAATTTTGTGGTGGCTGAGGATTATCACCAAGACTACCTCAAGAAAAATCCAAATGGCTACTGTCATATCAATGTCAATCAAGCTGCCTATCCCGTCATTGATGCCAGCAAATATCCTAAACCAAGTGATGAGGAATTGAAGAAGACCTTGTCACCTGAGGAGTATGCCGTTACCCAGAAAAATCAAACAGAACGAGCTTTTTCAAACCGCTACTGGGATAAATTTGAATCCGGTATCTATGTGGATGTGGCAACTGGCGAACCCCTCTTTTCATCAAAGGACAAGTTTGAGTCTGGTTGTGGCTGGCCTAGTTTCACCCAACCAATTAGTCCAGATGTTGTCACCTACAAGGAAGATAAGTCCTACAATATGACGCGTATGGAAGTGAGAAGCCGAGTTGGAGATTCTCACCTTGGCCATGTCTTTACAGATGGGCCTCAGGACAAGGGTGGCTTGCGCTACTGTATCAATAGTCTCTCTATCCGCTTTATTCCCAAAGATCAAATGGAAGAAAAAGGCTACGCTTATTTACTAGATTATGTAGATTAAGAAGTCTTTCCTAAGCAGTTAGAGGAGAATTTTGCTATACTGATACTAGTAAGAGACAAAGGAGCAGAGCATGACCTACACAATCTTAATCGTAGAGGATGAATATCTAGTAAGACAAGGATTGACCAAGCTGGTCAATGTAGCAGCCTACGATATGGAAATCATCGGTCAGGCTGAAAATGGAAGACAGGCTTGGGACTTGATTCAAAAACAGGTGCCAGATATCATTTTAACTGATATCA
Organism: uncultured Streptococcus sp.; assembly: GCA_963554245.1. Classification (GTDB taxonomy): domain Bacteria; phylum Bacillota; class Bacilli; order Lactobacillales; family Streptococcaceae; genus Streptococcus. The sequence goes on along the minus strand of CAUVRF010000012.1, from coordinate 24,920 downwards.
ATATGCCTCAGCTAAATGGCATCCAGTTGGCCAGTCTGGTCCGAGAAACCTATCCTCAGGTTCACCTAGTTTTTTTGACAGGTTACGATGATTTTGATTATGCCTTGTCTGCCGTCAAACTTGGTGTAGATGATTACCTGCTCAAACCCTTTTCTCGTCAGGATATTGAGGAAATGCTGGGGAAAATCAAGCAAAAACTAGACAAGGAAGAAAAAGAAGAGCAGTTACAAGATTTATTAACCGATAAGTTTGAGGGAAATATTGCTCAGAAAATCCAGTCTCATCTGGCTGATAGTCAATTTAGTTTAAAGTCTTTAGCCAGTGAATTGGGCTTTAGTCCGACTTATCTGAGCTCCTTGATTAAGAAAGAGTTGGGGCTGCCTTTTCAGGATTACCTGGTGAGAGAGCGTATCAAACAAGCCAAGCTCTTGCTTCTGACCACGGATTTAAAGATTTACCAGATAGCCGAAAAGGTTGGTTTTGAAGATATGAACTACTTTACTCAACGTTTTAAACAGATTGCAGGTGTGACACCTCGTCAGTTTAAGAAGGGAGAAGGCCGATGAAGCGTTCTTCTCTCCTAGTCAGAATGGTTATTTCTATCTTTCTGGTCTTTCTCATTCTCCTAGCTGTGGTGGGGACTTTCTACTATCAATCTAGTTCTTCAGCCATTGAGGCCACCATTGAGGGCAATAGCCAAACGACCATTAGCCAAACTAGCCACTTTATTCAGTCTTATATCAAAAAATTAGAAACCACCTCGACCAGTTTGACCCAGCAGGCAGATGTCCTAGCCTATGCTGAGAATCCTAACCAAGACCAAACCAAGGGAATCCGAGATTTGTTTTTGACCATCTTAAAGGCAGACCAAGACTTGAAAACGGTGGTTTTGGTAACCAAGTCTGGTCAGGTCATTTCCACTGATGACAGTGTGCAGATGAAAACTTCCTCAGATATGATGGCTGAGGATTGGTACCAAAAGGCTATTCATCAGGGAGCTAAGCCAGTTTTGACACCAGCTCGTAAATCAGACAGTCAGTGGGTCATTTCTGTCACTCAGGAACTTGTCGATACAAAGGGAGCCAATCTTGGCGTACTTCGTTTGGATATTTCCTATGAAACTCTGGAAGCCTATCTCAACCAACTCCAGTTGGGCCAGCAGGGCTTTGCCTTTATCATCAATGAAAACCATGAATTTGTCTACCATCCTAAACGTACTGTCTATAGCTCAGCAAGTGAAATGGAGGCCATGAAACCCTACATCGAGACGGGGCAGGGCTATACGCTGGATCACCAATCCTACGTCAGTCAGGAAAAGATTGCAGGGACTGATTGGACGGTTATAGGCGTGTCTTCGTTGGAAAAGTTAGACCAGGTTCGGAGTCAACTCATGTGGACCTTGCTTGGTGCTAGTGCCTTATCTCTTCTTGCCTGTATCTGCTTGGTGTGGTTCAGTCTCAAACGCTGGATTGCCCCTTTGAAGGATCTGAGAGAAACCATGCTGGAAATTGCTTCTGGTACACAAAATCTTCGAGCCAAAGAAGCTGGCGCCTATGAACTGAGAGAAGTGACTCGCCAGTTTAATGCTATGTTGGATCAGATTGATCAGTTGATGGCAGATGTGCGCAGGCAGGAAGAAGCAACCCGGCAGTATGAACTTCAAGCATTGTCGAGCCAGATTAACCCCCATTTCCTCTACAATACTTTGGATACTATCATCTGGATGGCTGAGTTTCAGGATAGTCAGCGAGTGGTTCAGGTGACCAAGTCCTTGGCAACCTATTTCCGCTTGGCGCTCAATCAAGGAAAGGATTTGATTTGCCTCTCTGATGAAATCAATCATGTCCGCCAGTACCTCTTTATCCAGAAACAACGCTATGGTGATAAGCTGGAGTATGAGATTGATGAAGAACCTGACTTTGATAATTTAGTCTTGCCTAAACTGGTGTTGCAACCTCTTGTAGAAAATGCCCTCTACCATGGTATCAAGGAGAAGGAAGGTCAGGGACATATTAAAGTTTCTGTTCAGAAACAGAATACAGGGCTTGTCATCCGCATTGAGGATGATGGTGTTGGTTTCCAAGCTGCTGGCGATAGTAGTCAAAGTCAGCTCAAACGTGGGGGAGTTGGCCTTCAAAATGTCGACCAACGACTCAAACTTCATTTTGGAGAAAACTATCAGATGAAGATTGATTCTGTACCTTCAAAAGGGACGATAGTTGAAATATGCATTAATAAAATAGTAATGAGCTAACTCCCAATCTATTCTGGGAGTTTTGCTTTTAAAAATCAGAATGACTTGTTGGCCTTGATAAAATCAGTAAAAAAAGATATGATAGATAGTGACAAAAGAGGTATCAAGTATGAAGGAAAAAGACATTCAAAGAGCAACAAGCCAGATTGTAGAAGATGTAATAGACAAGGCTAATTTGAAGCAAGGAGCCATCTTTGTTTTGGGCCTTTCTTCTAGTGAAGTGATAGGTGGTCAGATTGGCAAGGAATCCAGCCAAGAAATTGGGGAAATCATCGTGAAGACCATCCTAGATATCCTAGAGGAAAAAGGAATTCATCTAGCTGTTCAAGGTTGTGAACATGTCAATCGAGCCCTCGTTGTTGAACGTCAGGTGGCAGAGCGGTTTGGTCTTGAAATCGTCAGTGTCCTTCCGACTCTTCATGCGGGAGGTTCGGGTCAGCTAGCAGCCTTTAAGTTTATGCAGGATCCAGTTGAGGTTGAATTTATCAAAGCTCATGCTGGATTGGATATCGGAGATACTGCAATTGGCATGCATGTTAAGCATGTTCAGGTACCAATTCGCCCCGTACTGCGTGAAATTGGGCATGCCCATGTAACGGCTCTTGCAAGTCGTCCAAAACTCATTGGAGGTGCGCGTGCGCAGTATCCACAAGATTCTATCAGAAAGTCGTAAAATCATTCTGTAGTAAAAGAAAAACAATTCGGTTTTTAATTTCTGAAAAGCAAAAGACAGAGGAAACAACGGTATAGATACCATGACTTCCTCTGTTCTTTTTTGTTGAATTTTTGTGTAAAGTGCTCCAAATAAGATCAGTTTTTACAAGAAGAAGGGGTGCTATCTGATGGATAATTGCCAAAAGTAGAAAAAAAGCAACTTAGAGAAGATTTTCCGTTATAGAAATCAGTAAACAAAGCTGGATTTAGCTGTTCTAGGTCGGCTTTTTTTGTGCTATACTTAAGGTATGCATAGAAAAACAGTGATTGATTTTAGGGCTTTGGGGGAGAGATACACCTTCACTCAGCCTATCAAAGAGTTAAAAACGAGAGATTTGGCAGAAGTGGCGGACTTGCTGGCACAAGTGGAAAGCTACCAAGAACAAGGCTATTATGTGGTGGGCTACGTCAGTTACGAGGCTGCACCTGCTTTTGAGGAAAAACTAGCAGTTCACAAGCTTCCTCTACTGGGCGAATATTTGCTTTACTTTACCGTTCATGATAGGGTGGAAACATCCCCTATTCCTCTGACTTATGAGGAAGTAGATCTGCCTTCAAGGTGGCAGGAAGAAACATCTGCAGAGAACTATGAAGAGGCTATTGCCCAGATTCACCATCATTTGCGTCAGGGAGACACCTATCAGGTCAATTACACTGTCCAACTCAAACAAGATTTAAGTGCCAATCCTTTTGCTATCTACAACCGCATGGTGGTAGAGCAGGAGGCGGGCTACAATGCCTATGTTGAACACGATGAGATGGCAGTGATTTCCATGAGCCCAGAGCTCTTTTTTGAGCAAAATAACCGTGAGTTGACAACGCGACCAATGAAGGGAACAACCCAGCGTGGAGTGACTGACCAAGAAGATCTTGCCCAAGCTAGCTGGCTAGAACAGGATCCTAAAAATCGCTCTGAAAATATGATGATTGTAGATCTCTTGCGCAACGATATGAACCGTATTTCTGAAGTTGGAAGTGAGCATGTGGAGCGTCTTTGCCAAGTGGAGCAGTATTCGACCGTTTGGCAGATGACTTCGACCATCAAGAGTCAGTTGCGAGAGGATGTGGACCTAGTTGAAATCTTCCGTTCACTCTTTCCATGTGGATCAATAACGGGAGCTCCGAAAATTGCGACCATGGAAATCATCAAGGATTTGGAGCCCCAACCTAGAGGAGTTTACTGTGGAACGATTGGTCTCTTGCTTCCAAATGGGCGACGAATTTTCAATGTCGCCATTCGAACCATTCAACTGCATCAAGGGAAAGCCATCTATGGAGTGGGTGGTGGCATTACTTGGGATAGTACTTGGCAATCTGAATACCGAGAGGTTCATCAAAAGGCGGCTGTTCTCTATCGTAAACAAGCACGTTTCCAATTGATTACAACTGGGAGAATCAGCCAAAAACAACTGTTGTTTGAAGATCAACATCTGGAAAGACTGACAAAGGCTAGTCGGTATTTTACCTATCCTTTTGATCCAGAAGAACTGAGACAAAAGATAGAGGAAGAGTGTCAAGCTTGTGATTCCCACCAAGACTACCGTTTGCGAATTAGTCTCAGCAAATCTGGAGAGATAGAACTCAGTCGCCAAATCTTAACACCCCTCAGTCCAAGTTTCTGCAAAGCCAAACTTTGTCTGCAAGAAGTAGATTTGAATCAATCATTTACCTACTTTAAAACAACTCATAGACCGCATTTGAGCCTAGGGGAGCAGGAGAAAATTTACCACAATAAGTCAGGAGAACTGCTTGAGACCTCCATTGGAAATCTGGTTCTGAAAATTGCCGGAAAACTCTATACACCGCCTATCAGACTAGGAATTTTGCCAGGAATTTACCGTCAGCATTTGCTAGGAAAAGGACAGGTAGAAGAGAAAATTCTGACTTTGGCAGACTTGAACCAAGCAGAAGCTGTCTATGGCTGTAATGCAGTCAGAGGCTTGTATGAGTTGTTATTGAAGGAGAAATAAATGAAATTGATATTTTTACATGGCTTAGGTCAGACGGCCACAAGCTGGAAGGAAGTTCAGGATCTACTTGCCAATCATCCTTCTGAGGCCCTTGAATTGTTTCCTACGGGGGTTGGGTCTTATAAGGAAGCCAAAAAACGGATAGCTAAATACCTATCAGAGGAGAAGAAACCTTTTGTTTTAATCGGTTTATCCCTCGGTGCTACTCTTGCACTAGAGCTTTCAAGTTACGATTTGCCAAATCTTCAAGGTTTGGTCTTATCAGGCTGTCCAGTGAAACTAGCAGGTAATATCTTGTTTAAAATCCAGTTGATAATTTTTAAACTACTTCCAAAAAGTTTTTTTGAAAATCAGGGAGCAGACAAAGCGCTCATGGTTGGTGTTTCTGAGGAATTGAAAACACTTGATTTAACCCAAGTAGCACAGAATTGTTACTATCCAACCTTGCTAATTTGTGGTAGCCAAGACAAGCCTAATCTCAGTTCTATGAGAGGCCTTCATCAATTGATGTCAGATTCTAAGTTGCAGATTATTCCTGACGGTCCTCACACACTGAATACTGACAAACCGAAGGAGTTTGCAGAAAAGACTAGAAGTTTTCTTGAATTGCTGGAATAAGTCTGGTAAAATAAAAGCGAAAACGGTATCAAAAAAGGAGAGAATAATGAAAAAAAAAGTTTTGCTAAAAGTGGCTTTTGTTGCCCTTCTAGTTTGGGGACTATTTACCGAACCAGTTACTGCAGAGGAAAATATTCATTTTTCTAGTTGTAGAGAAGCATGGGAAAATGGTTACTCTGATATTCATAGAGGAGAACCAGGTTACTCTTCTAAACTAGATCGTGATGGTGATGGAGTTGCCTGTGAACGCTCAAAAGCTCCTCGAGGTGTTTTTAAACCACGCCAGTCTAATCCACAGAATAGAGTTTCTTCTAGTGGATGGGTTAAGCAGGATGGATATTGGTATTATTTTGCTGAAAATGGGCATGCAGTTAGGAATGCTTGGCAAGGTAGCTATTACCTTAAGTCAGATGGCAAGATGGCAGCCAGCGAGTGGATTTATGATGCTAGCTATCAATCTTGGTACTATCTAAAATCCGACGGTTCTTATGCGAGAAATACTTGGCAGGGAAGCTACTACCTTAAATCAAATGGTAAGATGGCATCAAGTGAATGGGTTTATGATACCAGTTATCAAGCATGGTACTACTTGAAATCAGATGGTTCATACGCTCGTAATACTTGGCAAGGAAATTACTATTTGAAATCAGATGGTAAAATGGCAAAGAATGAGCGAGTTGATGGTGGTCGCTACTATGTGGATGCTTCTGGTTCGTGGAAACCATAAAGCAAACAAATTCTAGGGAAATAACGCAAACCTTTGCACAAAACAGACGATTTTGTTATACTATATCTGTAAGCATTTTCAATTAAAAAGGAGAAGACGATGAGTCAAAAGATTATTGGGATTGACCTTGGTGGGACATCTGTTAAGTTCGCAATTTTAACACAAGAAGGAGAAATCCAAGAAAAATGGTCTATCAAGACCAATATTTTGGACGAAGGAAGCCATATTGTAGACGATATGATTGAGTCTATTCAGCATCGTTTGGACTTGCTTGGATTGTCTGCTACGGATTTCCGAGGCATTGGAATGGGATCACCTGGTGTGGTTGACCGTGAAAAAGGGACTGTTATCGGTGCCTACAACCTCAACTGGAAAACCCTTCAACCAATTAAAGAAAAGATTGAAAAAGCCTTGGGCATTCCATTTTTCATCGATAATGATGCCAACGTGGCCGCTCTCGGTGAGCGCTGGATGGGTGCTGGTGATAACCAACCAGATGTTGTCTTTATGACACTCGGTACTGGTGTTGGTGGCGGTATCGTTGCAGAAGGCAAATTGCTTCACGGTGTTGCTGGTGCAGCAGGTGAGCTTGGCCACATCACTGTTGACTTTGACCAACCAATCGCATGTACCTGTGGTAAAAAAGGCTGTCTTGAGACAGTTGCTTCAGCAACAGGGATTGTCAACTTGACTCGTCGTTATGCAGATGAATACGAAGGCGATGCGGCCTTGAAACGCTTGATCGACGACGGTGAAGAAGTAACAGCTAAAACTGTCTTTGACCTTGCAAAAGAAGGGGACGATCTTGCTTTGATCGTTTACCGTAACTTCTCACGTTACTTGGGAATCGCTTGTGCTAACATCGGTTCAATCCTCAACCCATCAACAATCGTTATCGGTGGTGGGGTGTCAGCAGCGGGAGAATTCCTTCTTCAAGGCGTTCAAAAGGTTTATGACGAAAACACCTTCCCACAAGTACGCACATCCACTAAATTGGCTCTTGCAACTCTAGGAAATGACGCTGGAGTTATCGGAGCAGCATCACTTGTATTGCAATAAGATCATAAAGGGAGAAAAACACTACTTTAAAGCCAGTGATTTTCCTCCTTTCTTTTTTTATGCTATACTAGTTAGGACAATAAATGAGGTGAGAGTAAATGACAAAAGCAGATACGATTTTTAAAGAGAATATTGAACGAATCCTCAAAGATGGTGTCTTTTCTGAACAAGCACGTCCTAAGTACAAGGACGGGACCATTGCCAATTCCAAGTACATAACGGGTGCCTTTGCCGAGTATGATTTATCTAAGGGGGAATTTCCCATCACAACCTTGCGTCCCATTGCAATCAAATCAGCTATCAAGGAAGTACTTTGGATCTACCAGGATCAGTCAAATAGCCTAGAAGTGCTGAATAACAAGTACAATGTTCACTACTGGAATGACTGGGAAGTGGGAGATACGGGAACTATTGGTGAGCGTTATGGGGCAGTCGTTAAGAAACACGATATCATTAATAAGATTCTCAAGCAGTTGGAAGCCAATCCTTGGAACCGTCGCAATATCATCTCTCTCTGGGATTATCAAGCTTTTGAGGAGACGGACGGCCTCCTTCCATGCGCCTTTCAGACTATGTTTGATGTCCGTCGAGTAGATGGGGAAATCTATCTGGATGCGACTTTGACCCAGCGTTCTAATGATATGCTGGTGGCTCACCACATTAACGCTATGCAGTATGTGGCTCTTCAGATGATGATTGCCAAGCATTTCGGCTGGAAGGTTGGGAAGTTTTTCTATTTTATCAACAACCTTCATATCTATGATAATCAGTTTGAACAAGCAGAGGAATTGCTCCGCCGTGAGCCGTCAAACTGCCAACCACGCTTGGTTTTAAATGTTCCTGATGGGACCAATTTCTTTGATATCAAAGCGGAAGACTTTGAGTTGGTTGACTATGATCCAGTTAAGCCGCAGCTGAAGTTTGATTTGGCTATTTAAGAAAATAAAAAAGAAGTTGAGATTTCTCAACTTCTTTTGTGTATTAATGTGATACGCGGCGGCGAGCTGCTTTTTTGCGGTTTTCTTCGATGAAAGCTGCTTTTTGCTCTTCTGGCTCAATCACTTTCTTTTTAATTGCGTATACTGCACCTGCAACGGCAGCGACAGTTCCTGCGACACCTGTTACAAGACCTTTAGCGAATCCTTTAGCCATGAGTCTTCCTCCTTTATCTTCCCGAACAGTCAGGCTCCTTAAGAGGTAGCATTTTTCTGACTGGCCTTTTTGTGATATAATAATAGTAACGAAAAAATGGGAATTTTTCAAGGAAAAAAGATGAAAACAAAAATAATTGTGATTGTTGGACCGACTGCTGTTGGGAAAACAGCCCTTGCTATTGAAGTAGCTAAGCGCTTTGGTGGAGAGGTGGTCAGCGGTGACAGTCAGCAAGTATACAGAGGGTTGGATATTGGAACAGCCAAGGCTAGCCCAGAGGAGCAAGTAGCTGTTCCTCATCATTTGATTGATGTCAGAGAGGTGACCGAGTCTTACTCGGCTTTTGATTTTGTTTCGGAAGCTAAGAAGGCTATTGAGGATATTCATAACCGTGGTAAGCTAGCGATTATCGCGGGTGGTACAGGGCTTTATATCCAGAGTTTGCTGGAAGGATACCATCTAGGTGGAGAAACACCTCATGAGGAGATTTTAGCCTATCGAGTTAGTTTGGATGCTTTTACAAATGATGAATTAGCCCATCTTGTGGAGCAAGCAGGACTTGAAATTCCCCAGTTTAACCGTCGTCGTGCCATGCGTGCCTTGGAAATTGCCCATTTTGGTCAGGATTTGAAAAATCAAGAGACCTTGTATGAACCTCTGATTATCTGCTTGGACGATGAGCGCAGCCAGCTTTATGAACGTATCAATCGCCGAGTAGATCTGATGTTTGAGGCTGGTCTTTTGGATGAGGCCAAGTGGCTTTTTGACCATTACCCTGATGCGCAGGCAGCCAAAGGCATTGGCTACAAGGAACTCTTCCCTTATTTCCGTGGGGAGCAAACTCTTGAGGAAGCCAGCGATAGTCTCAAACAGGCGACCCGCCGTTTTGCTAAGCGTCAGTTGACCTGGTTCCGTAATCGCATGCAGGTCACCTTTTATCAGATAGGAGAGCCTGGTGTGCAAGACCGTATTTTAAGCCAGATTGAGGAGTTTTTAGATGATTAAAACGGAGAAAAAAGAGGAACGGGTCCTGCTTATCGGTGTGGAATTGCAGGGCATGGACAATTTTGACCTTTCTATGGAAGAATTGGCCAGTCTAGCCAAGACAGCCGGGGCAGTCGTTGTAGATAGCTACAGGCAAAAACGGGAAAAGTATGACTCCAAGACTTTCGTCGGTTCTGGTAAGTTGGAAGAGATTGCGCGGATGGTGGATGCAGAAGAAATTACTACTGTCATTGTCAATAATCGCTTGACTCCACGGCAAAATGTCAATCTAGAAGAAGTCCTGGGTGTCAAGGTCATTGACCGTATGCAGTTGATTCTAGATATCTTTGCCATGCGGGCTCGAAGCCATGAAGGGAAGCTCCAAGTTCATCTTGCTCAGCTCAAGTATCTCTTGCCTCGCTTGGTTGGTCAGGGGATTATGCTCAGCCGTCAGGCAGGGGGAATTGGTTCCCGTGGTCCTGGTGAAAGCCAGCTGGAGCTGAACCGTCGTAGTGTTCGCAACCAAATCACAGATATCGAACGCCAACTCAAGGTGGTAGAGAAAAATCGGGCGACAGTCAGAGAAAAGCGTTTGGAGTCAAGCACCTTTAAGATTGGTTTGATTGGCTACACCAATGCTGGGAAATCAACCATCATGAACACCTTGACCAGCAAGACCCAGTACGAAGCAGACGAGCTGTTTGCGACCCTGGATGCGACAACTAAAAGCATCCATCTGGGAGGCAATCTACAGGTGACTTTAACTGATACGGTTGGCTTTATCCAAGATTTACCGACTGAATTGGTATCCAGTTTCAAGTCAACCTTGGAAGAAAGCAAGCATGTAGACCTTCTGGTTCATGTCATCGATGCCAGCAATCCTTATCACGAGGAGCATGAAAAAACGGTTCTGTCTATCATGAAAGACTTGGATATGGAGGATATTCCTTGTCTGACCCTTTATAATAAAGCGGATTTGGTGGAGGATTTCACGCCTACCCAAACGCCGTATGCCCTCGTTTCTGCCAAGTCTGAGGATAGTCGTGAGAATTTGCAGGCTTTGTTTTTAGAGAAAATCAAGGAGATTTTTGAAGCCTTTACCCTGCGCGTGCCTTTTTCAAAATCCTACAAGATTCATGATTTGGAAAGTGTGGCGATTCTTGAAGATCGTGACTACCAAGATGATGGAGAAGTGATTACAGGCTACATTTCTGAGAAAAATAAATGGAGGTTAGAAGAATTTTATGACTGATATTAAAACTTTGGCTCTAAAGTATGGAGGTTATACAAGCCTGGATAAGGTCTATCTGGATCAACTTCTAGCTGGCAAAACAGAGCAGGAGCAGTTGGCACTTATCACACCTCCTCCGAGTGTAGTCAATGCCTACTTTGCTGAACTCTACCAGAAAAAGAGTCCTGAGGCAGCGACTGATTATTTTTCAGAACTCAGTCAGGAACTAAATCTCTACAATGCTGAGCCAAGTTTCACCTTTGAAAATAAGCCTTTTATCCGTCTGAATCTATCCAGCAAATCTTTTGGATTTTGCTATGAGAGTAAGGGCCTGGGGCGAATCTTCTCTGAAAATGAAGAGGTAATCTCGGATGACTTGCTCTTTGAGATTGCACAAATTTTTCCTCATCAACTCGTCTTTGAAGAATCTGGAAAGATTTACATGAAGGATGCCGGAGATGAGGAAGTTGTTAGCGTGGAGAGTCTCACAGCTTTGACTGATTTAGAAAGTTTAGCAGATGGCCGCAAGCGTCTCAAAGGCTACAGCCAAGAGGATTTACTGCAAGAAGCTGTTGCTTTTTCTGGCAAGCGCTATTTCCGATCGGAAAACCGCACAGCCATGTTATATATTGATTAATTAGAAAGTATCGAATGGATATTCAATTTTTAGGAACAGGGGCTGGTCAGCCCTCTAAAGCCCGCAACGTCTCTAGTCTTGCCCTGAAACTTTTGGATGAGATTAACGAAGTTTGGCTCTTTGACTGTGGAGAAGGGACGCAAAATCGCATTCTGGAAACCACGATTCGACCACGTAAGGTCAGCAAAATATTTATCACTCACTTGCATGGAGACCACATCTTTGGCTTGCCAGGATTCCTTTCTAGCCGTGCCTTTCAGGCCAATGAAGAGCAGACAGATTTGGACATCTACGGACCTCAAGGGATCAAGTCCTTTGTCTTAACCAGTCTACGTGTGTCGGGTTCTCGTCTGCCTTACCGCATTCATTTTCATGAGTTTGACCAAGATTCTCTAGGAAAAATCCTTGAGACCGATAAATTCACGGTGTATGCAGAGAAGCTGGACCACACTATTTTCTGTGTTGGCTATCGTGTCATGCAAAAGGACTTAGAAGGAACTTTGGATGCTGAAAAACTTAAGGCAGCTGGTGTCCCATTTGGCCCGCTTTTTGGAAAAATCAAAAACGGTCAGGATGTTGTTCTCGAAGATGGAACTGAAATCAGGGCAGTTGACTATATCTCAGCTCCCCGTCCAGGTAAGATTATCACTATTCTTGGTGACACCCGAAAAACCAATGCCAGTGTGCGTCTAGCTGTCAATGCCGATGTCCTTGTCCATGAGTCGACTTATGGCAAGGGTGATGAGAAGATTGCCCGCAATCACGGTCACTCAACCAATATGCAGGCAGCACAAGTAGCAGCAGAAGCAGGTGCTAAGCGCCTCTTGCTCAATCATATCAGTGCTCGTTTCCTCTCAAAAGATATCAGCCAGCTCAAGAAAGATGCGGCAACTGTTTTTGAAAATGTCCATGTGGTTAAAGATCTGGAAGAAGTGGAAATTTAGAAGATTGAGAAAGGATAAATATGTCTACAATTCTCATTACAGGTGCTAGCGGTGGCTTAGCCCAAGAAATGGTCAAACTCTTGCCAAATGACCAACTCATCTTACTAGGTAGAAACAAGGAAAAACTAGCCCAACTATATGGAAATCATTCTAATGTGGAATTGATTGAAATCGATATTATTGATGACTCAGCCCTAGAAGCTCTGGTAGCTGACCTCTATCTCCGTTATGGAAAGATTGATGTTTTGATCAACAATGCTGGATATGGAATATTTGAAGATTTCGACCGGATCTCTGACAAGGACATTCATCAGATGTTTGAGGTTAATACCTTTGCCCTGATGAATCTGTCTCGTCGTCTTGGAGCTCATATGAAGGAAAGTCGAAAGGGGCATATCATCAATATCGTCAGTATGGCAGGTTTGATAGCGACTAGCAAGTCCAGCCTTTACTCGGCAACCAAATTTGCGGCCATTGGTTTTTCAAATGCTCTGCGCCTCGAACTCATGCCTTACGGTGTCTATGTCACGACGGTTAATCCAGGACCGATTCGTACTGCTTTTTTTGACCAGGCAGACCCAGATGGGACCTACCTCAAGTCGGTTGACCGCTTTCTCTTAGAACCAGATGCAGTCGCTAGAAAGATTGTCAAAACCATAGGAAAAAACAAACGGGAACTCAATCTCCCAGTTTTGTTGAACCTAGCCCATAAGTTTTATACTCTCTTTCCTAAGCTAGCTGATAAGTTGGCAGGGGGAATCTTTAATTATAAGTGAGAAAGCTGTTCCCTTGAGGAATGGCTTTTTGCTTTAATAAGGAGGAGTTGTTGATCAAAAATAATCCCTGAAAATACTGGTAGTTTATCTCTATTTGATAGTTTTGGAGTATAATTGAGATAAGAAAGTTCATTAGATAAATGAAGTCCCAAACTAGCTAGCTTACCCTAGATAATGCCCTATGTATAGCCGGAGGTTGACAATGGAATTATTGACAATTGACCAAATTATTTCCATTATTGAGGAAGCAATACAAGGGCTTGACCCTGAGATAAGAGAAGGAATCGTCCTGAGCCATACTGAAGTGCCTGTGTCTGAACTGGATCGTTTGAAAAAACAACTGCAAATACAAGATTTGGATCCGATTTTTAGGAAGTATATTTTGGCCTATAACTGGGGGCAGGTCGGTTTTTTAAGTTACCAGTTTGGATATGGGGACGACACTAGTCTTACTTGGCTGATCAATCGCAATTTGGAATACCACGATTACTCGACTCTACAAGAAAGAGGCTTGATCATCATTGCAAATGGAGATCCCTACACTATTTTGCTGGATTGTCAATCTGGGGCGGTCTATGCTCTTGATGCAGAGATGAACTATGATGAAAAAATATGGCTGACACCAGATTTTCTAGCATTTGTTAGAGCCATGGGAACGGCCCAATCTGCAGTTTGGAAGGGTTGTGAAAGTGACTTCATCCACTTGATGACTAGAATAGGTCATGCGTCCAGTTTGATATTTTGGCAGAGTCTGGTTGGGTTTTATGATTGAAAATAGAAGGAGCAGGTCATGGAATTTATTGTAGTTGAGGAAGGGATTCCTCAAAATATCGGATGTCAGGGAGCCCTGATTGCCTATTATGGCAGTGAGATAGAATTTCATTATGAAACCGTTCCACCACACGGTGATGAGATTTTTTCTGCCAGGTTGCCTTTGTTGGGGCTTGATCTGCCCTTTTGGATCTATGGGAGAAATCTCATATTTTTAGATGCTTACTACCTCTTAGCAGAAACAGTTAAGAAAGGGACTTGGAATCCCATAACGAGTATGCTCATCAACATTCATACGGGGGAATACGCCAGCCTAGACCACTGGTACAATCATATATCTATTGAGCAAAACGGTCTTGAGTTGAAAAATGATTATGATGGACAAGTCCTGACTTTGAAAACGGTTGACAAACTTCATTGGCTCGCCCTAGATGCTGAATCAGAAGAAAGGAACTAAAAATGGCAAAGAAAAGAGTAACATTACCAAAAGAGTTTAAGGATTTAATGGATGAAGGAAATATTGAAGCCCTTAAAGCAGTCTATGACCGTTGTGAATTAACCGCTCATGATGGAAGATTTAGCTTATGTACACCTCTGCATATGGAAGGAGTCCCGGATGAATTGGTTATCTGGCTTGTCGAACAGGGCTTGGATATCAATATCCCTGATTATTATGGAGCGACTCCTTTGTACCGTCAGGCAACCATGGGAAGAGAGACTGTAAAACTCTTGCTCGAATTGGGGGCAGATATTGAAAAAAGCAATACTTATGGAAATACACCTCTGCATATGGCAGCTGAGTTTTTTCATCCTAAGACCGTTGCACTTCTCATAGAAAAGAGAGCAAATGTTAACCCTAAAAATGATAGGGGACAGACTCCACTAGACTCCGTACTCACTGTCTGTCGGGGAATCTATATTGCCCAAACAGCTGAAATTGCCTCTATGCTGTTGGATGCAGGTGCTAAGAAAACATCTGCTATGAAAGAAAAGGTCGAAAATATCGGTAAAGATTTTGAATTTCATAGAGAAGGGATCAATCCCGACTATCTAGAAGCAGCAGATCAGGGTCTAGAAAAACTTTATGCTTTGTTTGATGTCAAGCCGGTAGCCAAACGAATAACCCACGATGGAGTTTCTCCGATTCTCGTAAAAGAAGGTAGCTGGGAGGAGCAATATGAGGAACTATGGTCTTTCTTGATTCCTTCAAGTGGAGCAGCCAAAACTGTTCAGGGAGAAGTTATTCGTATACCAGGTCGAGTTCGAGATGAACTGGATCGCAATGGTGGGGTCAACTGGAACAGGGACTATAGAAAAATGCTTCAAGCTCTCCCTCAATACTTGTCTCTAGGAATCCCCCTTTCAGATCAAGAATTAGAAGAGACTAAAGAGCTTATTGCTCAAGTTCATGGGAAAGATTTTGATGACGAGCCTCGCCTAGACCGCCTGTGTCAGCTAGCTATTGCTTGGATTAAGCCAAATCCTGAACCCCTTCTCCTAGAAAAAACAAGTTATAAGCGGTAAAAAGCATTGGAAGACAGATAAAATAAAGAAATCATGGTGAAATGATGCAACTAATTGACCAAGTTAAAAAAATAGAAACTTATATTTGTGAGTGTTTTGAAGACTGGGATTTGGATGATCCTGTAGAGGAAGGATATCTGGAAGATTATCAGGGCATTTCTGGTGCTTCTGAGGAAGAGCTTCAAGCCTTTGAGGAAATATTTGGTATTCGTCTACCTAGTGACTTCAAAGAGCTTTATAGCTATAAAAATGGGAGTAAATACCTCTCTATTTTACCTTGTGTAATTGACCAGAGAGATTTTACTTTTTCTCTCATGAGTCTACAGGAAATTGAGACTTGTAAAAAGTACTTTCAAAATAGAGATGCTCTGTTAACCGAATTTCCCGACTATTTTTCTAGTCAAGACCTAGAAAACATGCATGATAGTAGAATTAAGCCCTATCTTTTTAATAAAAAATGGCTTCCTTTTGCTCAGTATTGTGACTCTTGTTATCTTATGCTGGATTTTGATCCAGACCAGGAGGCTCAGGAAGGTCAGGTTATTTGCTACATCCATGATCCTGACCAGGTGATCTATGCGGCTGAAAGCCTTACAAATCTGATTGAAGGGATAATGGATGAGATCATATGAATGGACAAATGTACCAAATAGCCTGTATCGTGGCAGCAGCTAGGAAGGCTTTAAAAACTGATCAGGCAATCTTGTATCATCCTGACCAATATATCAATAAGATTTGCTTTCAAATTTTGCCGTCAGAAAAGGGGGAAGTTATAGAACTATCTGTATCTGATTGGTTTGAAAATCTTAAGGAAAAAGGTTTGAAGGACTTACAATTATTTTGTCCTATTTCAGTTGAAGACAGAGGTATTTTAGGCTTCTCTAATACAACACAGAGTTCAATTCTCTGTTTTTATAAAGATGGGAAGGCAGGTTATTTCCTACCAAATTGGAAATCTGCTTCCGCAGGTAGGGGCTGGGATGTTACCTACACCGAGTATGAATGGGAAAGGTCTTCTCAAGACATTCCCCACTATGAAAATAATATCGAAGAATTTAAGGACATATTGACTCGTATAGAAAATCTAGCAATTAAAATTGAATGTGACAACTTTGCCAAAGTCTTTCAATCTGCTAGAAACTTTTTGCTAGACCCAGAATCTGGTAAAGGGCTGGCAGAACCTCAAATTCCACTGCAACATCTAAGCATATTTAGAGCTGCAAGCTCAGCGGATGTTTTTGGAGGAATGGGCTCCTGGAATGATGAACCTGGATGGCTGGCACAAGATAAGGGACTGGGTCAAGTATACGATGAACTTTCAGATCAATTGCTAAGAAATATTAGATCAGCCATTCTATTTGCCATCAACGAGTGGTGATGGATTAGGAGAGAGAAAATGGGGAAGTTAAAGTTAAGTCTATTGAATAAATGGGAACTAGACAAGGACTACAATAGTGTTTTCAATTCTGTCATGTTACATGATGGTAGAGCCTTTGTCTTGACCAGTGAGAAGGAAGCTTTCAATCTCTACTGTCTGCTTGAAGTATCACCTTTGGGTGTGAAGGAGATAGATGCTTGGTATTGTGACCATGTTTGGGAGGAAGAGCCTCTACTCTTTACAGATGGACAAAATATTGGCATCATCAAGGCTGGCAAGGAAATAGTCTATTATACTGGTGATTTTTCTAATCCAGAAATCATTGCCATAAAGGATCCGCAAAGTATACTTCCTAAAAAGGCACAAGAGAGATATTTTCAAATCGTATCAGATAGCGACCAGATACCCGTGTGTTTTGAAAATCAAGTTTATACAAATCAGGCAAGAAACTTTGCCCTTTTAGAATTTGATCGAGAGAAAAAGCAGGCGAAGTGGACCACTTATTCGCATATTGATAAAAAAGAGTTAAATCACCACGACACGAACTCAAGTTTTTGTCCTAAAATCGATAGTATGAAATCTTGGAAGCAAGAGCTCTATGCCTTTAGCTCTGGAGAAAGTCAAACCTCTGTCAATAAATGGGGCATGGACTATTATGCTCTTGTTAAAATCTCTAGTGATGGTCGTATTATCGAAAAGTTATTAGAATCTGAACATTTAAAGGCTTTAGGTAAAAAAGCTGGTGTCAATGGAATTTTTACGGATTCGCCTTATATTATCCTGAGCCCCCTACTTAAGAATGATGATTGGAAGGGCAAGCAAAAGCTATTTTCTCTGGCAACGAGAGAATTGTGCGATATAGCCTTGCCTAGAGGAATGAGTAAACACAAGCTTCAAAATATAACAGACAACTTTTGTTTAACCTTCCTGTACGACAGAGGATTAAAAGAACTTGCCCTTTGTCGGATTGACTAGGCTGTGAGGCTGAGTTTGGGAGCTTTTTATAGATAGGTGCTGATATTTCTTGATTAGTCTACAGTATTTATTTTGAGCTGTTTTCTTGTCAAATTTGACCAAGTATTGCAAATCGAATCTTAAAATAGTATACTAGAAATAGCAATTATGAAAACGTTTGCGTTTTTGTTGATGATGATTATTTAGGAGACAAAATATGGAATTAACAGCCATTTATCATAGACAAGAATCAGAGTATGCTTATCTTTACAAAGAAGGTCAGCTACATATCCGAATCAGAACCAAGAAAAATGATGTCCAGCAGGTCATTTTACATTATGGAGATCCCTTTATCTTCATCGAGGATAAGTATGAAGCCAAGAAAGAAATGACTAAAGCAACCTCGGATGCTTTATTTGATTATTGGCAGGTTACAGTATCGGTTGATTTTGCACGGATTCAGTATCTCTTTGAACTCCTTGATGAGGAAGGTCAGGGTATTTTCTACGGTGATAAGGGTTGTGTGGAACATACTCAAGAAAACTTGGATGCGGAAGGAAATGGCTTTAAGCTTCCCTATATTCATGAAATCGACGGATGTCAGGTTCCTAGCTGGGTTTCAAATACCGTTTGGTACCAGATTTTCCCAGAACGATTTGCTAATGGAAATCCTAATTTGACTCCAGATGGAGCTCGAGAGTGGGATGCTGCCATTGCACCTAATAGGGATGACTTTTTTGGTGGAGATTTACAAGGGATTATCGACCATCTAGACTATCTAAAAGATTTGGGAATCACTGGACTTTATCTATGTCCGATTTTTGAAGCAACGACCAATCACAAGTACGATACGACGGATTATTTTGAAATTGACCGTCACTTTGGAGACAAAGAAGTCTTTGCTAATTTAGTCGAGGAAGCTCATAAACGTGGCATTAAGATTATGCTAGATGCTGTTTTCAATCATATCGGCTACCAGTCTGCCCAATGGCAGGATGTTCTAAAAAATGGAGAAAATTCCCCTTATAAAGATTGGTTCCATATTCAAGAGTTTCCAATTACAGAGGATAAACTTCAGAATCCAAGAGAACTCCCTTATCATACCTTTGCCTTTGCTAGCTATATGCCTAAGTTAAATACAGCAAATCCTGAAGTCAAAGACTATCTTCTCAGTGTTGCAACTTACTGGATTGAGAATTTTGATATCGATGCTTGGCGCTTGGACGTTGCCAATGAAATTGACCATCAGTTCTGGAAAGATTTTAGAAAGGTAGTTCTCGCTAAAAAGCCTGATTTGTATATTTTAGGTGAAATCTGGCATACGTCTCAGCCTTGGCTAAAAGGAGATGAGTTCCATGCAGTCATGAACTACCCGCTCTCTGAAAGTATCAAGGATTATTTCTTGCGTCAGCATAAAAAGACAGAGCAGTTTATTTCAGAAATCAATAGCCAGTCAATGTACTACAAGCAACAAATCTCAGAAGTGATGTTTAACCTTCTGGATTCTCACGATACAGAGCGTATTCTTACAACTGCCAAAGGAAATCTCCAACATGTCAAGGCTGCTTTAACCTTCCTCTACCTTCAAAAAGGGACTCCTTGTATCTATTACGGAACAGAGCTAGCACTAATTGGTGGACCAGACCCTGATTGCCGTCGTGTCATGCCTTGGGACCGTGTGTCTGAGGACAATGATATGCTAAATTTCATGAAGAAATTAATCCAAGTCCGTAAAGAAGTTGCAAGCATTATTCAGCATGGTTCATATAGCTTGCAAGAAGTGAAACCATATGTTCTTTCCTTGAAATGGACCTACGAAGGAAAAGAAGTTCAGGCTATCTTTAACCAGTCTAAGGAGAATGTTATCTTAGACAGAGATTCAGTTGATTTAACGAGTCATTGCCAGTTTGAAGATGGTCAGCAAGTCATCTTGCCAGATGGATTTGTAGTTACTATTTCTGAGTAAAAAGGATTAAAATAATGGCACTCAAGGAAGTTTATGAGTATTTTCGTCACTATGATAAGGAAACTTATCAGGTTGTCGCCTGCATGGGTAATGAACCATCGGAAGAAGATGTTCAGGATTTTGAAACTCAATATGACATTCGTCTTCCAGAAGATTTCAGGGAATTCACCATGTCATCTCTGGGAGGTCTCTTTATGGAAGTCAGAGAAGAGCTATGGCCAAGAGGCAAGGCTTACGATGTAGCCCCTTTTTGGACCTTCTGTCGAGGTATTAAGGTTTTTGGAATTGCAAATGGCATCCCAGATTTCTTAGATATTCGAATTAAAACCAAGGAATTACATGCTCTGGGCTTTGAGGATTATATTCCATT
The DNA here is from genome assembly GCA_963554245.1 of uncultured Streptococcus sp. Classification (GTDB taxonomy): domain Bacteria; phylum Bacillota; class Bacilli; order Lactobacillales; family Streptococcaceae; genus Streptococcus. The sequence goes on along the minus strand of CAUVRF010000012.1, from coordinate 4,891 downwards.
TCTGTCTATCATCGGTGATGGAGATGTAATTTTCTGCTTTGATAAGGACAATCACATAGTGGTTTTGGATTGGCATAACAGTGGCGAAACTGAAGAGCTTAATTGTGATTTTTCAGGACTTTTACTCCAGCAAATTGCAGAGCTAGAAGAACGTAAAAATGAGATGGTTAATCTTTTGGAAAAGGGGAAATCTAGTCAATAATCTATAAGGAAATACCAGTTTGATAGTCCGTAAAAGAGGTTGGGACAAAAGATCCCGACCTCACTTTTTTTAGCAATCAAACTTTGACGCGGTAGCTGATTGAACTTTTTGTTCGTCTTTTAGACTCCAAAAAGCTCCTAATCATCCTCGCGAGGCTGGGACTACGAAATCGAGACTTTGTCTATCGATTTCTGTCCCACCGCCTTTTTTAGTAAAACCATTCACTAAATGTACATTCAGATTTTTAAACTTTTCTACAAATTATAGAAAAAAGAATCAAAAATATGATTTTTTGTGTTTAGGGTATTGAAATTTCCTATATTATTTTATAAAATAAGGGTAAAAGACTATGGAAAAGTAATACGCTTACAATGAAATGGAAGCGGTTACTAAAGGAGGATTTTATGGAAAAAGGCCATTGGAATCGTAAAAGAGTCTACAGCATTCGTAAGTTTGCCGTAGGCGCTTGCTCTGTCATGATTGGAACCTGTGCGGTTCTATTTGGAGGAAGTGTCATTGGAGAATCACCAGTTTTCGCGGATGAAACTTCTATCGCCCACACTGTGGAACAAGCAAAAGAGGAAAGTCCGGCAGTGGAGGAAAAAGGAGATCAAACTGTAGCAGAGCACAAGGATGCTGCAAGTGTCGACCAAAGTCAAGCTGCTCCCATTGAAGCAAGCAAACCAGAGGTGAAAGAAGAGGAACCTGTAGTTCCAAAAGAGGAGAAAGCATCTCTAAAACCTGAAGAAACAGCACCAAAGGTAGAATCTCAAGCTTCAAGTCAAGAAAAGCCTGTCAAGGAAGATTTGAAGGCTGCGACAAATGAAGAAGTAAATCAAATGATTGAAGACAGAAAAGTGAATTTTAATCAAAATTGGCACTTTAAACTCAATGCAAACTCCAAAGAAGCTGTGAAACCAGATGCAGATGTTTCGTCATGGCAAAAATTGGATCTCCCACACGACTGGAGTATCTTTAACGATTTTGACCATCAATCACCTGCCCAAAACGAAGGTGGACAGCTCAATGGTGGTGAAGCTTGGTATCGTAAGACCTTTAAACTTGATGAAAAAGATCTCAAGAAGAATGTTCGTTTGACCTTTGATGGGGTCTACATGGATTCTCAAGTCTATGTCAATGGCCAGTTAGTGGGGCATTATCCAAATGGTTATAACCAGTTCTCATACGATATCACCAAATACCTTCACAAAGATGGTCGTGAGAATGTGATTGCTGTCCATGCTGTCAATAAACAACCAAGTAGCCGTTGGTACTCAGGTAGCGGTATTTACCGTGATGTGACCTTGCAAGTGACAGATAAGGTTCATGTTGAGAAAAATGGGACAACCATCTTAACACCAAAACTTGAACAACAGCAACATGGCAAGGTTGAAACTCATGTAGCCAGCAAAATTGTCAATACAGACGATAAAGACCATGAACTAGTGGCAGAGTATCAAATCGTTGAACGTGGTGGTCAGGCTGTAACAGGCTTGGTTCGTACAGCGAGCCGTACCTTGAAAGCACATGAGTCAACAAGTCTTGATGCGATTTTAGAAGTTGAACAACCAAAACTCTGGACAGTTTTAAATGATAAACCTGCCTTGTACGAATTGATTACGCGTGTTTACCGTGACGGTCAATTGGTTGATGCTAAGAAAGATTTGTTTGGTTACCGTTACTATCATTGGACTCCAAATGAAGGTTTCTCTTTGAATGGTGAACGCATTAAATTCCATGGTGTTTCCTTGCACCATGACCACGGAGCGCTTGGAGCAGAAGAAAACTATAAGGCAGAATACCGTCGTCTCAAACAAATGAAGGAGATGGGCGTTAACGCCATCCGTACAACTCATAACCCTGCAAGTCCACAGACCTTGCAAATCGCAGCAGAACTTGGTTTGCTCGTTCAGGAAGAGGCCTTTGATACTTGGTATGGTGGTAAGAAACCTTATGACTACGGACGTTTCTTTGAAAAAGACGCTACTCACCCAGAAGCTAGAAAAGGTGAAAAATGGTCTGACTATGATCTTCGTACCATGGTCGAAAGAGATAAAAACAACCCAGCTGTCTTCATGTGGTCTATCGGAAACGAAATCGGTGAAGCCAATGGTAATGCTCACTCTCTTGCAACGGTTAAACGCTTAGTAAAAGTGATTAAAGATGTTGATACTACACGTTATGTTACCATGGGAGCAGATAAGTTCCGCTTTGGTGATGGTAGCGGTGATCATGAGAAAATTGCTAATGAACTGGATGCAGTTGGTTTCAACTATTCAGAAGACAACTACAAGAAACTTCGTGCGAAACATCCAAACTGGTTGATTTACGGTTCGGAAACATCTTCAGCTACCCGTACACGTGGAAGTTACTATCGCCCTGAACAGGAATTGAAACATAGTAACGGACCTGAGCGCCATTACGAACAGTCTGACTATGGTAATGACCGAGTTGGCTGGGGTAAAACGGCAACAGATTCATGGACATTTGACCGTGACAACGCTGGCTATGCTGGACAGTTTATCTGGACAGGTACGGACTATATCGGTGAACCTACACCATGGCACAACCAAAACCAAACTCCCGTTAAGAGCTCTTACTTTGGTATCGTAGATACAGCCGGTATTCCAAAACATGACTTTTATCTCTACCAAAGCCAATGGGTTTCTGCCAAGAAGAAACCGATGGTGCACCTTCTTCCTCACTGGAACTGGGAAAATAGAGAATTGGCATCGAAAGTTGAAGATTCAGACGGAAAAATTCCAGTTCGTGCCTACTCAAACGCTGCAAGCGTAGAATTGTTCTTAAATGGTCAATCTCTTGGAGTTAAGAAGTTCAACAAGAAACAAACCAGTGATGGCCGTACCTACCAAGAAGGTGCCAATGCTAAGGAACTCTATCTTGAGTGGAAGGTTGCTTATCAACCAGGTACTTTGGAAGCTGTAGCTCGCGATGAAGCTGGAAACGAAATTGCACGTGATAAGATTACGACTGCAGGCCAACCTGCAGGAGTTCGCCTCGTCAAGGAAGAACACGCAATCGCTGCAGATGGAAAAGACTTGACTTACATCTACTATGAAATCGTAGACAGTGAAGGAAATGTGGTACCAACTGCCAATAATTTGGTTCGTTTCCAATTGCATGGACAAGGTCAACTGGTTGGTGTTGATAATGGGGAACAAGCCAGTCGTGAACGCTACAAGGCACAACCTGATGGTTCTTGGATCCGCAGAGCCTTTAACGGTAAAGGGGTTGCCATTGTTAAATCAACTGAACAAGCAGGTAAATTCACACTGACAGCCCATTCAGATCTCTTGAAATCTGGTCAAGTAACTGTCTTTACTGGTAAGAAGGAAGGACAAGAAAAGACAGTTCTAGGAACAGAGGTACCAAAAGTACGTACTGTTATCGAGAAAGAACCAAAAATGCCGAAGACCGTCGCTTTTGTCTACAGTGATGGCAGTCGTGAAAAACGTCCAGTAACATGGTCTCCTGTAGATGTAAGCCAAGCTGGAGTTGTGACTGTTAAAGGTATGGCAGATGGACGTGAGGTAGAGGCTCGTGTCGAGGTTCTAGCAATTGCGAAAGAACTACCAACTGTTAAACGTGTTGCTCCAGGAACAGACTTGAGTGCTGTTGACAAATATGTTTCTATTGCCGTTACGGATGGAAGCGTACAAGAATACGAAGTTGATAAGTGGGAGATTGCGGAAGCAGATAAAGCTAAACTGTCAGTTGCTGGATCACGTATTCCAATGACTGGTCTACTAGGAGGCGAAACCGTTCATTCTACCCTTGTAGTAGAAGAAGGTGAGGCTGCAGCACCTGCAGTACCAACTGTAACGGTTGGTGATGAAGCTGTCACAGGACTTACTAGTCAAAAACCAATGCAATACCGCACTCTTGCTTATGGAGCTAAGTTACCAAAAGTCGCAGCAAGTGCTGAAAATGCAGCTGTTACAGTGGTGCAAGCAAGCGCAGCAAACGGTATGCGTGCAAGTATCTATGTTCAACCAAAAGATGGTGGTCCTCTTCAAACTTATGCGATTCAATTCCTCGAAGAAGCACCAAAAATTGATCATTTGAGCCTACAAGTGGAGAAAGCTGATGCTCTCAAAGAAGACCAAACAGTGAAATTGTCTGTCCTTGCACACTATCAAGACGGAACACAAGCAGTTCTACTAGCAGATAAGGTGAACTTCTCTACAAGTGGTGAAGGGGAAGCCGCAGTTCGTAAAGGAATGCTTGAGTTGCATAAGCCAGGAACAGTCACTCTCAAAGCAGAATATGAGGGTGCTACAGGTCAAATCGATCTCACGATTCAGGCCAATACTGAGAAAAAAGTAGCCCAATCTATCCGTCCAGTAAACGTAGTAACAGACTTGCATCAGAAACCAAGCCTTCCAGCAACAGTAACGGTTGAGTATGACAAAGGTTTCCCTAAAGCCCACAAAGTCACTTGGCAAACTATTCCAAAAGAAAAACTTGATCACTACCAAACCTTTGAAGTTCTAGGTAAAGTTGAAGGTCTTGATCTTGATGCGCGTGCTAAAGTATCTGTAGAAGGCATCGTTTCAGTTGAAGAAGTCAGTGTGACGACCCCAATTGCAGAAGCACCACAATTACCAGAAAGCGTTCGTACCTACGATTCAAATGGTCACGTTTCATCAGCTAAGGTTACTTGGGATA
>CAUVRF010000011.1:0-32680 GCA_963554245.1 uncultured Streptococcus sp. | reverse complement strand
TTCCTTACTATTTTATCAAATTTCTGCTAAATTGCAAGTGTTTTACACATATTTTATGAATTAATCTGAATCTTACAAAGTGCTGTTCTTCTGCTTCTTTATACAATTCAAGCTTATTTCATTCTAGCGGTATTATGCTCACAAAAAAATCAGGTTCCCCTGATTCTAAATAGATTCTGATTTTTCCAGTTCTTTAGCTTCCTTATGATTTTCATATAATTTCGCCAAGAACTTAGTGATTTCTTTGAGAATAGAGTAGGTTGGTACTGCTACGACCATCCCTATGACACCGTAGATATTACTTGACAATAAGAGAAGTACCAAAATCGTAATCGGATGCACTTTCATAACCCCTCCAACGATACGTGGATAAAGAACATTTCCATCGATCTGCTGAATAATAAGCATATAAGCAACCGCAATCAACATACGATGAGGATCCGTGAATACATTGGCAATCACCATCGGAATCAAGCCAATACTAGGACCAACATAAGGAATCAAATTTGCAATTCCAGAGAAAATAGCAAAAACTAGGGCGTACTTTAATCCGATAACGCTATAACCAATATAGGCTAAACATCCAATAATAACCGCATCAATCGCAATTCCGCTGATATAACGTGCTATGGTTGTATTGAGATTGGTTAAAAGGCTAGAAAGATTTAATTTATCATGTTTTAAGACGGTACGTTCCAACATCGGTAGCAACTTATGTCCATCTAACAAGAAATAAATCAAGAAGACGGGAGTCATAATGAGAATCAGAACCGTGCTAAACAAGGCTGAAAGGACGCTTCCTAAACTGTTGCTGACGCTATTCAGGATATTCTGTAGGATATCCACATAGGAGAGATTTAACTGTTGAATTGTTTGTTGAATATCGATATTCTGGAAAATAGGGTTCATCGACAAATCAATAACCAAATCCTGCAATCTGCTATAGATATTTTGACTAGAAATAATCAAGCTAGTCAACTGATTAATCAGAATCGGCAAGAGATAGACGACCCCTACAACGATGGCACCAATTAAAGCACAGAGAGTGACCAAGACACCAATTAGACGATTAATCTTACATCTCTTTTCCAAAAAGGTAACGATTGGATTGGTAATGTAGTAAAAAAATCCACCTAACAAAAATGGAATCATGATGGTATTCACAACCGTCACGAAAGGAGTAATAATCGCTCCCATCTCTCTCCAAAGATAGAAAATCAGTGTTAATAATAAAATTTCAGCTGTCCAAAAAAATAATTTGTTTCTACGGAACATAGGTATCCTCCTTCTCTCTATTTTACCACATTTCTTAAAAAGATAAGATGGCTTTAGTAAAAAAGCGAGAATATTTTTTTTCTTTATGATAAAATAAAGCTAATATGAAAAAAATAATTTTATCTTTTATGACACTTTTTGTTTTTGGAACAGCTTCTACTGTTTCTGCTCAGGAGTTTGATGTTGCTGCTAAACATGCCATTGCTGTCGAGGCTACAACTGGAAAAATCCTCTATGAAAAAGATGCAAATCAGCCTGTAGAAATTGCTTCTATTACCAAACTGGTTACAGTTTATTTGGTCTATGAAGCTCTGGAACAAGGAACTATCAGCCTATCTACACCTGTTGATATTTCGGACTATCCTTACAAACTTACAACTAATTCTGAGGCGAGTAACGTCCCTATGGAAGCTCGAAATTATACTGTTGAACAGCTATTAGAGGCTACAATGGTATCCAGCGCAAACAGTGCTGCGATTGCGCTAGCAGAAAAGATTGCTGGTTCTGAGAAAGACTTTGTAGACAAGATGAGGGCTAAACTTCTTGAATGGGGAATTCAAGATGCAACTATTGTAAACACAACTGGTTTAAATAATGAGACCCTTGGCGATAATATCTATCCTGGTTCTAAAAAAGACGATGAAAACAAGTTGAGTGCCTACGATGTTGCAATCGTCGCTCGTAACCTCATCCGAGATTATCCTCAAGTTTTGGAAATCACCAAAAAACCAACTTCTACCTTTGCAGGACTTGAAATCCACTCAACCAACTATATGTTGGAGGGAATGCCTGCCTATCGTGGTGGTATTGATGGACTAAAGACAGGTACTACTGATAAAGCTGGTGCTTCATTCGTTGGAACAACTGTTGAGAAAGGGATGCGTATTATTACGGTTGTTTTGAATGCAGATCAACAAGATACCAACCCTTATGCACGTTTTACTGCTACTTCTGCACTTTTAGATTATATTTCTGCAAATTTTGCCTTAAAAACCGTCGTTCAGAAAGGTGAAGCATACAACGATAGTAAAGTAACAGTTCTGGATGGTAAAGAAGATAATGTGACAGCTGTCGCTAAGTCAGACATTTCCATCGTCCAACGCATCGGAAGCGGTACTACACCAGCTCTCCAATTCACACCGAAATCAACATCAGAAATGGCTCCATTAGAAGAAGACAAGGTTGTTGGTACTCTAACCTATGATGATCAGGATTTGATTGGCCAAGGTTATCTTACTTCCGACAAACCATCTTTTGAAATGGTTTCTGAAAAGAAAGTTGAAAAAGCCTTCTTTTTGAAGGTTTGGTGGAATCAATTTATCCGCTTTATCAATGAAAAACTATAAAAAAATCGCGAACAATCGCGATTTTTTCTTTATTTCATTTCTTTAAATGCTGCTTCTGCATCAGCGTTGCTAATAGCACCAAATTGGATTTTTCCGATTTTACCTTGACTGTCAATCAAGTATTCCGTTGGAATACTACGAATTTGGTAGGCTTGGAAGGTAGTTGCTTGCGTATCATATAGAACTGGAATATCCTTGTATCCTTGTTCTTGATACCATTTTGGAAAGTCTTGAACTGTTTTTTCACCTTGTAGACCTGGTGCAATGACACTCAAGATTTCAAAGTCTCGATCTTGTTTGGCAGCTAATTCCATCAGCTCAGGCATGCTTTTTTTACATGGTCCGCACCAAGAAGCCCAGAATTTCAAATAGACCTTTTTCCCTTTATAATCTGATAACTTGACTTCTTTGCCATCCATAGACTGCAAGGTAAAGTCTGGCGCATCCTTACCGACTGCGATTTGTTGTACAGCAGGTTGTTTTGGACTGCTTGTCTGTTTGGTTTCTTTTTCACCACAGGCAATCAACAAGAATAGAGACATGAGGCTCAATCCAGCAAAAATAACTTTTTTCATTTTTTCTCCTTTTATCCAAGAATTCCTGACAAGGCATTTAATTGCCCTAGCATTAATAATAATCCCATCAAAATAATCAAAGCTCCCCCGATTTTCTTTAGTAGAATCATATGGGGTTTTAATTTACTAAAATAGGGCATAATCCAGCCCGAAGCCAAGGCCAAAACAATGAAAGGAAGGGCCATTCCCAATGTGTATACTAATGTTAACACAGCTCCTTGCCAAGCACCATTGCCACCTGAAGCTGCTAGGGCCAAGACTGAACTTAAGACTGGTCCGATACAAGGGGTCCAACCAAAACTAAAGGTTATCCCAAGTAAAAAGGCTGACAGATAGTGATTAGACTTTGATTGTTTGAAGGTGACTGTCTTTTGAACCTCCAGTTTATTGAAATGCAAGATTTCCATCTGATGAAGTCCTAAAAGAATAATGACTATTCCCATAGCATAACGAAACCAGTCTGCATAGAGCATATGCCCTAGGAATCCAGCTCCAAATCCCAAAATAAAGAAAATGAGGGAGATTCCTGCAATAAAGCACAAGGTTCGAATTAAACCAGACCATGCAACGTCTCTTCCAAAAAAGCGAAAGCTTTTCGAATTCCCCTGATCATCCAGTAAAATACCAGCATAGACAGGTAGCAAAGGAAAGATACAGGGTGAAAAGAAGGACAGGATACCTGCTAAAAAAACGGATACTAGAAATATAATCGACTCCAACGAATTACCTACTTTCTCAAAATTCTAATCCTATTGTACTACAAAAGAATAAATTTGTAAGAAGTCTGCTACGCTTATTTATTTTGACTAAATTTGACACAAAAAAGGAGCTAAGCTCCTTTTTTTAATACGTTCCTTCTTCACCTTGACTAGTCAAGATAACAGGACCGTCTTTGGTAATCACAAACTGGTGTTCATATTGGCAAGACAGGCCGCCATCTATAGTCTTATGAGCCCAGCCAGTCTTCATATCTGTATCAATTTCCCAGTCACCAGTATTGATCATTGGTTCAATAGTTAGTACCATTCCTTCACGGAGACGGAGTCCACGGCCTGCAATACCGTAGTTAGGAACCATTGGCTCCTCGTGCATTGTTGGACCAACACCATGACCAACTAAATCACGTACGACACCATAACCGCGACTTTCAGCGTATTCTTGAATGGCCGCACCGATATCACCGATGCGGTTTCCAACGACTGCTTGCTCAATCCCTTTGTACATAGCTTCCTTGGTCACGTCCATCAAGTTCTTCACTTTTTCAGACGGTGTACCGACCGCATAAGCCCAACATGAGTCAGCTAAACCGCCAGTATAACTTTGGGTGTATTTTTTCATTTGCTCAACATTATTAAAGTTGAGTTTAGATACATTGAGATCGGATTTGGCAATCGGACCACCCAGTACCATATCAACCTTGAGCAAATCGCCATCTTTCAAGATGTAATGACGTGGAAAAGCGTGAGCTACTTCGTCGTTGAGAGAGCAACAAGTAGCATAGGGGTAATCCATAACTGCACCATCCACGCCAATCTGTAAAGGAAGGAAATTCTCCTCTTTACAACGTCGACGAACGTACTCTTCAACTTCCCACATATCCACGCCTGGCTTAATCAAATCACGTAAGCCAATATGGATACTTGCTAGGAAATCACCAGCCTTGTCCATGGCTTCGATTTCACGTGCTGATTTTAAAGTTATCATTTTTTCTCCTAGATTCTAATTAATTTTAACCGTAACATTTGCTTTTGAAACAATCTGATGACCATGATAAATATCATAATCAATAATAGCTGAGCGTCTCGTGTGGTGAATAATACGAGCCTGAATCCGCAGAGTATCATCTATCTGTACAGCCTGCAAGAAATAAATCAACATCTGTTCAATGATGAGATTACGTCCGCTATTCACAACGAGGTCTTGTGTCATATGGTTGAGGATTTCAGCCAAGACTCCATTAGCAAGGACCCCATTTTTCTCCAACATGAAGGGCTCAACAGTTATGACGACTTCATCATGATGGTAAGATAGTTTTTGCCCGATTTGCTCTGAGAAAGTTGGCAAGGCAGAAACTTGGGAACGGCTCATCTTTTCCATGACATCTCGTCGTGTTACGACACCGAGTAGGGTTTGGTTGCTTCTGACAACGGGAACCATCTCAAAGTCTTCTGCAATCATTCGTTGACTGACATTGGCAATATTGGTCGCCAATCCTGTTACGAAGATACTGCGCGTCATCACCTTGTCAATCGTCGTGCTGGGAGACTTGTCTCCTGCGTCACGCATAGTAACAACCCCAACAACCACTTGGTGTTGGTTAACGACTGGAAAACGGCTACTTCTGTTCTTACGAACCAAGTCTAGATAGTCTTTGACTGTATCCGTTTCTCTCAAAAAACCATACTCATGACTGGGACGATAGAGCTTTTCAACTGTCAGAATATCGGTTTTGATTTGAACATTTGAAAGGGCCTTGTTAATCATGGTTGCTACTGTAAAAGTATCATCTTTACTTCTTAGAACTGGAATCCCTTTTTTATTAGCCAACTCAAGAACATCATCCTGAACATGAAAACCACCTGTCACGAGGACCGCATTTTCATTTTCCAAGGCTAGAAGTTGAATACGAGTGCGGTCACCTACGATCACAAGACCACCATCATGGAGATAGGACAGGATATTCTGCTCTGTCATGGCCCCAATGGAGAATTTGCTAAACTCTCTCTCTAGCCCTTCCTGACCGGCTAAAACTTCAGAGGAGGTGACTTCAGCAATTTCAGCATAGGTCAGCCGTTCAATAGCCACTTTTTTGGGCTTAACTCGTATGGTTCCACTACGTGGCCGAGTTTCAACGATGCCACGATTTTCAGCTTCTTTGATAGCTCGGTAGGCGGTTCCGTCACTAACACCTAGATGATTAGAGATACTGCGAACACTAACTCTTTTCCCAATTGGCAACTCTTCCAGATAGGACAAGATTTCCTGGTGTTTACTCATTGAATTCTCCTTTTATATATCGAAATTCAAGATAGTCCCTCATTTTTCGTGTATAGCGGTCACTCCCTTTAAACTGTCGGAAGAGACTAAAGCCTGATTTTAAGGCTACTTTTTGACTAGCCTGATTCTCCAGATGAGTGATGATGGATAATTGTTTTAAACCAAATTCTTCAAAGGAAAGCTGACAAAGCTTGGTAACTACTTCTGTCATATAACCTTGTGACCAAGAATCTTTTTTTAAGAAATAACCAATTTCTGCTTCTTTTTTGATTTCATCAATCTTTTCAAATTTAATAGAGCCAATCATTTCCTGATTTCCTTGGAGACAAATTGCCCAAACACCTAGAGGAGCCTTCATAAAATAGTTAGCAAGTGCGTACTGACTTTCTTCCAAACTTGCTTGACTGGGAAAAATAAACTGCAAATTCTCAGGGTTTGAAGCAATCTCGAAAAACGCTTGACTGTCACTAAAAAAGAAAGGACGCAAATACAAGCGCTCCGTTTCAAAAAAAGAAAACATTGCTAATTTGGTCCAAATATTCATAATCACCTCAACGGCTTAGTCTTCAACGAGTGTAATATCCGCTCCAAGACTACGCAATTTTTCAATAATATCTGAGTAGCCACGAAGGATAAACTCAATATTCGTAATTTCAGTCTGGCCCTGAGCCATCAAACCAGCGATGACAAGTGCAGCACCAGCTCGCAAGTCTGTAGCTTTTACACTTGCCCCGTGTAACTTACGACCACCGTTGTAAATAATGTGATCGTTTGTAGTCGTAATATCCGCATCCATTTTTGCTAACTCAAAGACATGATTAACACGTTTCTCATAAATCGTATCAATAATAGTTCCACGACCTTGGGCAGTTAGTAAAAGTGGCGTGATAGGCTGTTGCAAATCGGTTGCGAACCCTGGATAGGGAGCTGTTTTGATATTGATGGCCTTTAAACCAGACTGTTCTTCAACGAAGATACTGTCTTCTGAGACCGTCATACGAACGCCCATTTCCTCTAGTTTGGCGATAAAGCCTTCTAAGTGTTCATAGAGAACGTTGTTAATACGAATTCCTTTTCCTACCGCTGCAGCAAGTGAAATATAAGTTCCAGCTTCGATACGATCTGGAATTACTTGGTGACGAGTCCCATGTAGTTTCTCGACACCATCAATAATGATAATATCAGTCCCTGCACCACGAATATGGGCCCCCATGTTGTTCAAAAGGGTAGCAACATCGATAATTTCCGGTTCACGAGCCGCATTTTCAATGACAGTACGTCCCTTAGCTTTAACCGCAGCAATCATGGTGTTAATAGTTGCTCCAACGCTGACGGTATCCATGTAAATACTTGCGCCATGAAGCCCCTTACCTTGGGCAGATAAATTCATATTATCTCCCTCATAGCTGACCTTAGCACCCATGGCTTCAAAGGCTTTTAAGTGAAGGTCAATCGGACGAGGTCCCAGATCACATCCACCAGGAAGTCCAACTGTAGCTTCACCAAAGCGACCTAAAAGACTTCCGTAGAAATAATAAGAAGCACGCAAGCTATTAATTTTGCCATAAGGCATAGGAATGTTTTGAACACCTCTTGGATCAATCTCCAAGACATCGTCATAACGCTTAACAGATGCCCCCATGATTTCCATGATTTCGACAAGACTAGCAACGTCTGAAATATCTGGAACACAATCTAAAGTGACAATATCATCTGATAAGATAATAGCTGGAATAAGCGCTACAACACTATTTTTAGCACCACTAATGGTGATCTCACCTTGCAATGGATGTCCACCATTGATGACAATTTTTCTCATGTTTTACTCTTTCAAAATTTACTAAAAAGGTCTCTTCATTCTATTATACCATAATTTTCAGTTTTTTCCCATTCCTATTTACTAAATACCATTCCATTTTGATAAAAAAAGACCTATCACTCAAGCTTTTCGGCTTGAAATGATAGGTTTTTGTGTTAGATTAACGTACTGTACGGATACGCATTGTGTTTGTACGAACAGCTTCTCCAACTGGTACACCTGCAACGATAACGATATCGTCACCAGATTCTACAAGACCTGCTTCAACCGCTTTACGTTCAGCGATTTCGAACATATCATCAGTTGATGATGGAGCTTCAGTCAACATTGGGATAACACCCCAGTTCAACATCAATCCACGCTCTGTCAATTCGTCGAATGTCAATGCCAAGATATCAGCATTTGGACGGTATTTTGAAATCAAGCGAGCTGTGTGACCAGTCTTAGTAAGGGTAACAACCAATTTGATGTTCATTGAGTTAGTAGCGTCTTTAACAGCTGAAGCCATAACTTCTGTCTTAGAGTTACGTTCGAAAGTATCTGAGTTCAAACGTCCGTATTCGTTAAGAAGAGTTTGTGCGTTCTTGTCAATTGTAGCCATTGTTGTTACTGACTCAAGTGGGTATTTACCGTTTGCAGACTCACCTGAAAGCATTGTAGCGTCAGTTCCGTCGATAACAGCGTTAAATACGTCTGATACTTCTGAACGAGTTGCACGTGGTTTTTCAGTCATTGTTTCAAGCATGTTTGTTGCTGTGATAACAACTTTACCTGCAGCATTGACTTTCTTGATAATCATTTTTTGGTAAACTGGAACCATTTCGAATGGTACTTCGATACCCATGTCACCACGAGCGATCATGATACCGTCAGCAGCTTCAATAATTTCATCCAAGTTATCGATACCTTGTTGGTTTTCGATTTTCGCAAACAATTGAACGTGACCGTTACCAGTTTCTTCACAGATTGCACGAACTTCGTCAACGTCTTTTGCAGTACGGACGAATGAGATCGCGATGAAGTTGATACCTTGTTCAAGACCAAAGCGGATATCATCGTTATCACGTTCAGCAAGAGCTGGGAAAGGAATTTTAGTGTTTGGGATGTTTACACCTTTTTGCTTAGCAATGATACCGTCATTTTCAACGACTACTTCAAATTCACGAGTTGCATCGTCTTTTGCGAAAACACGAAGACCCAATTTACCATCGTCAACCAAAACTTGGTGACCAACTTCAACATCATCGTAGATATCAAGGGCACCAGCAACGTTCAAAGCAATCACATCACGAGTTGATTTGATTCCTTGTTTAGTTGCAACACGGATTTTTTCACCAGTTTTGTAAGAGTACTCTTTTGCGTCACCTTCAAACAATTCTGTACGGATTTCAGGTCCTTTAGTATCAAGAAGGAAACCAACTTTTTTACCTGCAAGTTTTTCGGCAAGTTTAACAGTTGCCATACGCTCACCTTGTTCTTGGTGGTCACCGTGTGAGAAGTTAAAACGGAAAGTGTTTGCTCCTGCTTCAATCAGTTTAGCAATGTTTTTAGCTGAAGCTTCAACATCAAGTTTTTCACCCCAGTATCCGTCTTCACCGAATTTTTTACCACCACGGATTTCAACCGCAGGACCTAAAGTTGCAACGATTTTTACACGTTTGTTCATGATTTTTGTGACTCCTTTATATAATTCGACCTTTTATGGTCATGTTACCAAATTAATGAAAGTTGATTAGGACAAGCTCTTGTTCAAAGCAGAAAGTTCAAGATCAGCTTTATGAGGGTTGTTAACAATAATCTTACCTTCTGCAGTTAAGCTAAACAAAGCTCCTTCTTCTGCTGTACCAAGGATTGGATTCTCAACCATTTTTTCGTTACGGATACCAACAGCGACACCACCGATTCCTTGTTTAAGGAGTTTAACAGCGTGTGCCCCCATGCGTGATGCCAAGACACGGTCACGCGCAGTTGGTGATCCACCACGTTGGATGTGACCAAGTTCTGTTACACGAAGGTCACTAGTGTCTCCTGCTTCTTTTAGTTTTTGACCAAATTCAGCTGCTGACATAACACCTTCTGCCAAAACGATAATGTTGTGTTTTTTACCGTGCTCATAACCAGCTTTGATACTAGCTACGATATCTTCCATCTTGAAGCCTTCTTCAGGGATGATAATTTCATCAGCACCAGTTG
Source organism: uncultured Streptococcus sp. (assembly GCA_963554245.1). Classification (GTDB taxonomy): domain Bacteria; phylum Bacillota; class Bacilli; order Lactobacillales; family Streptococcaceae; genus Streptococcus. Next base: position 22,475 of record CAUVRF010000011.1, on the reverse strand, counting down.
CGATACCAGCCCAAAGAGCGATATCACCAGCGTTACGTCCCATTACTTCAACAACGAAAGTACGACGGTGACTTGATGATGTATCACGAATCTTATCAATCGCATCCATTGCAGTCGTAACTGCAGTATCAAATCCGATTGTAAAGTCAGTACCCACGATATCGTTATCGATTGTACCTGGAAGCCCAATAGCAGGGAATCCATGCTCAGTCAAGCGCATAGCTCCGTGATAAGAACCGTCTCCACCGATAACAACGACACCTTCGATACCGTGTTTTTTCAACTGCTCAATCCCTTTAAGTTGACCTTCAAGTTGTGCAAACTCAGGGTAGCGAGCAGAGTGAAGGAAAGTACCACCACGGGAAATGATGTCTCCTACTGAAGCAGCATCAAGTGGATAAATTTCTCCGGCAACCATACCAGCGTATCCATCATAGATACCAAATACTTCCATTCCTTCTGAGATTGCTTGGCGAACTACTGCACGGATGGCAGCATTCATACCAGGGGCGTCTCCACCACTGGTCAAAACAGCAATACGTTTCATTTGGTTTTTGCTCCTTTTCCTTTTAACATTCTTACTGATTATACCACATTTAAATCGAAAATTCTTCTATTTTTCGTATTTTTAGCGATAAATCGTTTTCATGGTAATTTCCTTTAATTTCTCCTGTAAAGCAGGCTCTTTTTTTACAAAATGCCGTGTAGAAACAACCGTTTTTTGCTCCTCTTCACACCTGATAATCACAGGAATTGGGCCTTTGTATTGTTCTAGGATATTTGAAATCTCTTTATCGTATTCATGATTTTTAACTTGGATCCAGAATCGTTCCGCTACTGCTTCCTTCAAATCTTGTGCAATCATTTGCAGACGACCATCTCGAGATTGAACCTTCCCATTGATATAGTAAAATTTCCCTTCGGAGAGGATGGGGGCGAATTTTCTATATTGATCCGAAAATACAGTCACATCCATCCGAGACTTACTGTCATGAACCTGTAGGAAAGCCATGTTCTCGCCCTTCTTGGTTCGAATCACCTTTAGTTTTTGCACTTCAACTAGGAGAGTAGCTTGAGCTCCCTCAGTAAGATTAGTGATTGGCGTCGTCGGATATAGGGCTTGTTTGGCAAGAGTTTGGAGAGGATGGGCACTGATACCTACCCCAATCAGTTCCTGCTCTTTGTAAAATTTCTCTGCCTCAGTAAAATCATCAGCTTCAGTCCAACTATAATTTGTATCCGCAAAGAGTCCACCTAACTCCTCAACAAAGACAAATAAGTTTGGTAGGTTCACTAAGATTTTCTGGCGATTCTTGTCAAATTCATCAAAAAGTCCTAGTTCAACCAAAGGCGTCAAAAGCGACAATTTCTTGTAATTCTTGGGAAGACGTGTGACAAAATCTTCAATGCTTGAGAAAGGACGATTTTCAATAATCCAGTAAGACAAATCTCTTGGCATTCCCTTAATGGCTTTTAGACCAAGATGGATTTTCTTCTGAGCAATTTTATCATGATAGGGAATGCTGTTGATTGCTAAGGGAGCTACTTCAAAGCCCATCTGCAATGCATCTACAATGTAATCACTGCTAGAATAGTTCAACATAACTTGAAAGAAAATAGCAGGATAGTGTGTCTTGAAATAAGCTAGTTGGAATGCCAGTGCTGAGTAGGCATAAGCGTGGGATCGGTTAAATCCATAGCCTGCAAACTTTTCCATCACTGCAAAAACTTGGTTGGCCTTTTCTTCTGTATGCCCCAATTTCATAGCTCCTGTGATAAAATCTTCCTTCATCAGATGCATCTCTTTGGCATTTTTCTTACCCATGGCACGTCTGAGAATGTCGGCTTTACCAAGACTGAATCCTCCAAAGCGTTGAGCTACCTGCATGACCTGCTCTTGATAGAGCATAATACCGTAGGTTGATGAAAGGATGTCTTCTAAGGCAGGGTCTAACACCGTCACCTTTTCTTTACCATGCTTACGAGCGACAAAATTATCAATATAATCACTAGCACCTGGTCTATTGAGGGATGTCGTTGCTACCACTTCTTCGAAGACTTGTGGTTTGACCCGTTTCAACAGTCGAATGGCTCCTGGTTGTTCAAATTGGAAAATTCCTTTCGTATTTCCAGCTGCAAAGAGGGCTAGAGTTTCTTTGTCTTCCAAATCAATCTCTTCGATTTTCAGATGAATACTTTCTGACTCAGCTAGTAATTCCTGCATTTTTTGGACAAAAGTTAGGTTACGCAGACCTAGGAAATCCATTTTTAAAAGACCATTAGCTTCAACTGCATGAGCATCATACTGGGTGATCAGCATGTCCTCACCGTATTTGAGCGGAATATAGTCCGTCAAATCTTGGTCACTCATAACGACCCCAGCTGCATGAATAGAAGTCTGACGAGGATACCCTTCAATCTTTCGAGCAATCTCAAAAGCTTTTTGGTATTCAATCTTACTATTGATGACCTGCCTAAACTGCAAATTTTTTTCATAGGCTGTCGTTAGCGTATCTCGGAAACTGATTTTTTTCGTAATATTTGTTAATTCGTACTCTAGAACGCCATAGCGTTTGAAAACATCACGAATTGCTTGTTTTGCTCCAAAGGTCGAATAAGTGACAATCTGTGCCACATGTTGACTACCATAGCGATCACGAACATAACGAATGAACTCTGGTCTATAAAGGTCTGGAATGTCGATATCGATATCGGGCATGGTATAGCGCTCACGATTTAAAAAGCGCTCGAAAATCAAGTTCTTTTCAACCGGATCAATTCCTGTAATATCCAGTGAGTAAGCCACCAGACTACCAACCGCAGAACCACGACCCATTCCCATATAGTAGCCTTGGGAGCGTCCAAAACGGAGCAAATCCCAAACTACAAGAAAATAGTCGTCAAATCCCATATCATGAATCACAGCTAATTCCTCATTCAGTCGCTCATGATAGATAGCTGAGGTTAGCCCCTTGTCAATCAAGCCATTCTCAGCTCTTGCTCGAAGCTCTTCCACCGCTGGTCTTTCAGGATTAAAGCGAGGAAGTTTTAAACTTGGGTCGATTTGATAGCTTACATTCTCTATCAAATTCTGGAGATTGGCAAGCGCCTGAGGGAAGCGATTTTTAAACCGAGCTTCTAAATCTGAGGCAGGTAAAAAAATCCCTTGTTGTGAATGCACATCTACTTCTCTCAGGCTAACATTGTCCTTGACTGCTGACAAAATTTGCAAAACCTGTAGGTCTTCTTTTTCAAAAGAGTTGACTTGGTAGAGTGGAAGAATGGGTCTGGTAAAGACTTCTTGAGGAGTATCTGGACTAACACCGATAAAAAAATCAACCCCCAAATCCAACTGTTCGACCCCATTAAAATAGGGAACAATAATAGCAACATCTTCGAGGTGGGAGGTGAAGTCAGACCAATTTTTCCGTCCAGTCATTTTTAAAGTGGATAACTTCATCAACTCTTGATAACCTTTAGTGGATAGGGCTAGAAAACGGAAAGAAATATTCTCCTCATCTTTGATCAAGGACATTTCAAGACCAATTAAAGGTTGGATTCCATATTTTCGAGTCACTTCTAAAAAATGATAAGCCCCATAGAGATTATCCACATCCATGATAGCAAGGTGAGAATAGCCATACACTTTAGCTGTTTGTACATATTTTTCAATCGAAACCACACTTTCCATAAAACTATAAACAGTCTTGGTGTCGAGCTGTGCAATCATTTCTTCTCCTCCTTGCTTTCGTTTTACTACTATTATACCATTTTAAGTTGGATATTGAAGCAACTCGGATGCTTTCTTTTCAACATCAGCATTTACAACCTCTCCGTCTTTCTTCCCTTTAATTTTTAATATTATAAGATGGATTTGAATATCATTTTAGACATTTTTATACTAAGTAAAGTATAATAAAGCCGGACTCTATATGCAATTTCACATATAAAAAATTCTAAGAAAGAGCTTTTTATTATAGTATTTATTCATCATTTTATAATAACTTACTAAATAGGTATTCCGCTTCACGAAATTTCTTGCATTAAAGTTTATTTATTCCATTTTTCCTTATTTTTTGATATAATAAATTCAGTCTGTTTTCAAAGGAGAGAACCATGCGTTTTAATCAATTTAGCTATCTTCCGACCACTAGTTCTCAACAATTAGATGAATTAGCAAGTCTTGGTCTGGAATTGTCACCTCAACTGCCCTTAAAAAAGCAATTTGAAGACTTCATCCGTTGGAGTTTTTTCACTTATTCTAACACGGATTATGCCTTATCCACTTTGGCCGCGGATAACGAAACAGATCTATTAACTTTTTTCCAATCAGAGCGTGATTTAACTGCTGATGTTTTCTACACGGTAGTTTTTCAACTTTTAGGGTTTAACTATCTTGTTGACTTTGAGGACGCCGAACAATTCCGTAAAGAAACTGGATTTCCTATTGTTTATGGAGATCTCATCGAAAATCTTTATCAGTTACTCAATACGCGAACTAAAAAAGGAAATACGCTCATCGACCAACTTGTTAGTGACGTACTTATTGCAGAAGACAATCACTACCACTACTTTAACGGCAAGAGCTTGGCAACCTTCTCTACTCATGATGTCATTCGTGAAGTCGTGTATGTCGAGAGTCGTGTGGATACTGATAAAGACGGACTCCCTGACTTAGTCAAGGTCAGCATTATTCGCCCGCGTTATGATGAACAGATTCCTTCAGTCATGACTGCCAGCCCTTATCACCAAGGGACCAACGATAAAGCCAGTGACAAAGCTCTCTACAAAATGGAAGGAGAGCTTGAGGTCAAACCGCCCCACACCATTGAACTTGAGGAACCTAAGCTGAATTTAGTCGAACCTCATGGTCAAGCAGAAGTCGTCTTAGAAGCTGAAGAAAAGCTATCTCATATCAATAGCTCATACACACTCAATGACTACTTCCTCCCACGTGGATTTGCCAATCTCTATGTATCAGGTGTTGGAACCAAAGATTCTCAAGGTCTCATGACCAATGGGGACTACCAGCAGATTGAAGCTTATAAAAATGTCATTGATTGGCTTAATGGTCGTTGTCGTGCTTTCACGGATCACACGCGCAAACGTCAAGTTAAGGCTGACTGGTCAAACGGGAAAGTCGTAACAACAGGAATTTCCTATCTCGGCACCATGTCTAATGGTCTCGCCACCACTGGTGTTGATGGCTTAGAAGTGATCATTGCGGAAGCAGGTATTTCCTCTTGGTATAACTACTATCGGGAAAATGGTCTGGTGACCAGCCCAGGTGGATACCCAGGTGAGGATTTTGACTCACTTGCTGAATTGACCTACTCCCGCAACCTCCAAGCTGGTGACTATATTCGTGGCAATGAAGCTCATCAAGCAGACTTAGAAAAGGTAAAAGAACATTTAAATCGCAATACTGGTGACTACAATCAGTTTTGGCATGACCGCAACTATCTGCTCAATGCTCATAAGGTTCAAGCTGAGGTCGTCTTTACACATGGTTCCCAGGATTGGAATGTCAAACCTCTTCATGTTTACCAGATGTTTCATGCCCTTCCTAGCCATATCAATAAGCACCTCTTTTTCCATCATGGTGCCCATGTTTATATGAATAACTGGCAGTCCATTGACTTCCGAGAGTCCATGAATGCCTTGTTAAGTAAGAAATTATTAGGACTTGACTCAGACTATCAACTTTCGACTGTTATCTGGCAGGACAATACCGAACCGCAAACATGGCAGAATCTTGACGACTTTGGCAAGCAAGATGAACTGCATACTTTCTCTCTTGGTAATGAGGAAAAAGTGATTCAAAACCATTATGATCAAAAAGATTTTGAGCGTTATGGCAAGACTTACCAGACCTTTAACACTGAACTTTACCAAGGAAAAGCTAATCAGATCACCATTGACCTTCCAGTAAGTCAAGACATTCACTTAAATGGGCGAGTGGAGCTGAAACTTCGTGTCAAATCGAGTACGAACAAGGGCCTATTATCAGCCCAACTGTTAGAACTTGGACAAAAGAAATATCTACAGCCTTATCCAGCTATTTTAAGTGCTAGAACCATTGATAATGGTCGTTACCATATGTTAGAAAATCTCTGTGAACTACCATTCAACCCAAGTGCCCAACGTGTCCTCACCAAAGGCTACCTTAATCTTCAAAATCGAACCAATCTCTTGACGATTGAAGAAATCCAATCAAATGAATGGATGGACTTCAAGCTAGAGCTTCAACCAACTATCTACAAACTTAAAGAAGGAGATACTCTCCGTTTGGTTCTCTACACAACAGACTTTGAGATTACAATTCGAGATAATACAGACTATCAGTTGACTGTTGATTTAGCACAGTCTAGTCTTATCCTACCTTGTCAAAAGGTATAATGTACCAGACTTTCAATATGGAAGTATTCAAAGGAAAAGTCCATGAATTTGACCATTGAACTTCCTATAATCAAAGTTTTCCACTTGAACAGTCGAATCAAACATAAACTTTGTATCAAATTCAGTTCAAATAAGATTTTTTAGAAGCTCCTAGATGGAACTTGGACAAAAGATACTAACACCCCTAACCAACATGTGTCACCATTTCTCATATACGCTACTAGACAGCATGTTGAAAATCTCTGTGAATTGACATTTATAGGAAATTCACAACAAGCCGTGACAAAATGCTACCTAAATTGAATGATTCACTGTCATTAAAGAACATCAATGTAGATAAACCGATTGCTACCCAGTTTATCTGCGCGAAACTAGTGACAAGTTAAAAGAAGGAGATTCTCTCCGTCTAGTTCTTTATCCTACTGACTTTGACATCATCATACGTGACAATACCGCCTACCACCTGACTGACGTTTGCGTTCAGTCCACGCTACTGTACCTTGTAAAAGGAGTACTTACTTTATGAACAAATCAGAACACAGACACCAACTTATCCGCGCCCTCGTTTCAAAAAACAAAATCCATACTCAAGCTGAATTACAAGCCTTATTAGCGGAAAATGATATCCAAGTTACTCAGGCTACCTTATCACGCGATATCAAAACCATGAACCTTTCAAAAGTGCGCGAAGAAGATAATTCTTATTATGTGCTGAATACAGGTTCTATCTCCAAGTGGGAAAAACGTCTTGAAAATTATATGGAAGACGCTCTTGTTATGTTGCGTCCTGTGCAACACCAAGTTATTTTGAAAACTTTACCCGGTTTAGCCCAATCGTTTGGATCTGTAATTGATTCCTTGGCCTTTCCAGATATCGTTGCAACCCTTTGTGGAGACGATGTCTGCATGATTATTTGTGAAGATGCTACAAAAGCGCAAGCTTGTTTTGAAAGTCTTAAAAAATATGCGCCACCATTTTTCTTTAGTGAATAAAACAAATCCCGTGATCAAAAGATCACGGGAATTTTTTATTTCTTTGACTGTGTTTCTTCTTTCTTTGTACGTGCCAATCTAAGAGCACGTTTTGGATTGAGACGATTAAACAATTCTTCTAGTTTCTTTTCATTCCACACATCTGCTGCAGAAACAAAATTTCCATCTGCATCTCGGAATGATATCGGTTTATCTCCCATATCAATCTCCTAGTCTACAAATTCAAATTCAAATTTACCAATTCGGACCAAATCGCCATCTTTAGCTCCACGCGCACGAAGGGCTTCGTCAACTCCCATACCACGAAGCTGGCGAGCAAACTTCATGATCGATTCGTCACGGTCAAAGTTGGTCATGTTAAAGAGTTTCATGAGTTTTTCACCAGAAAGTACCCATGTCGCATCATCATCACGACTAATCTCAAAGGCTTTTTCTTCCTCGTCAAAGCCATAGTAAGCCTCTTCTTCCATATCGGATTCATCATAAATTGGGAATTCTGGAGTCTTGTCTAACAACTCGGCTGTCGCGTCCAAAAGAGTCGCCAAGCCTTGCTTGGTCAATCCAGAAATTGGGAAGATGGCTGGAAGTTCCTCAAACTCGTCGTAGTTTGCTGCTAACTTTTCCTTGAAAGTTTTAAGATTTTCCTGACTTTCAGGCATATCCATCTTGTTGGCCACGATAATCTGTGGACGTTCCATGAGACGAAGGTTATAGGATTCTAATTCCTTATTGATAGCAAGGTAATCCTCATAAGGATCACGTCCTTCGCTAGCTGACATATCGATGACATGGAGGATAACTCGTGTACGTTCAATATGACGGAGAAACTGGGTTCCAAGACCAACCCCTTGACTAGCCCCTTCAATCAAACCTGGAAGATCTGCTACTGCAAAAGATTCACCTGACTGCGTACGAACCATACCTAGATTAGGGACAATGGTCGTAAAGTGGTAAGCACCGATTTTAGGTTTAGCTGAAGTGATGACACTGAGTAAAGTTGACTTCCCAACTGATGGAAAACCAACTAGACCAACATCTGCTAGAATCTTCAATTCCAGTTGCAACTCACGTTCCTGACCCGGCTCTCCATTCTCAGAGATTTCAGGTGCAGGATTTTTGGGAGTGGCAAAACGGATATTTCCACGACCACCTCGACCGCCATGAGCCACGATAAATTCCTGACCATGTTCAATCAAGTCTGTAATGACTTTTCCTGTTTCCGCATCACGTACAGTAGTCCCCTGTGGTACGCGAACACGAAGATCTTCTGCACCACGTCCGTGCATTCCTTTGGTCATCCCTTTTTCACCAGAATCAGCCTTGAAATGACGGTTATAACGGAAATCCATCAAGGTACGTAAGCCTTCGTCTACCACGAAAACAACATTACCTCCACGTCCACCATCACCACCCCAAGGACCGCCATTAGGGACATATTTTTCACGGCGAAAGGCAACCATGCCATCGCCACCATTACCAGCCTTGACCTTAATCTTGGCTGTATCTAAAAACATACTCATATTTTCTTCTCACTTTAAAAAGGCTGGGGAGAACCCAGTCATTAGTTATTGTTTCTATCCTCGTAGCTTGCTTAAAATCTACTAAAAGCTCCAAGCGCAGTTGCAAAGATACCAGCAAGGGTTACAAACAACATGATGAGCACGACAACAAGTGTCACCTTTTCAAACAAAGTTTTTTTACGTTTTCCGTTATCTCCAAAAGCCATAACTTCTCCTTTTCACTTTATAATTCTAGTTTAATAGTCTGTCGAAACGGGTGCAACCACCCATAAAATGATGTAAGCAAGGATTCCTGCTCCATAACAAAATGCAAGAACACCCCAAACAACACGAACAATTGTTGGGTCAATATCAAAATAATGGGCAACTCCTGCACAGACTCCACCAATTATTTGATTTTTTCCACTTCGCATTAATTTTTTCATAATATTTTCCTCTTATTCTATTATTTGAATTCATCTTTCCAATAATCTCTGATGCTGGATAATTGCTTCCGAGAAGCACGCAAAATACGCTTAGACTCTTTTACTGGGCTTGTAACAGCCTGTTGGGGTAGATATAAAATCGTTTTCAAAAAGCGCTGACTAACAGGTTTCCCATCATGTAATTCATGTTCAAAGTTATTTGAGATAATGGCATCGAGGTAAAACTCATGTACTCGTTTTCCAAAATTTTCAGCCGAAATTTCGTACAACTTATCCGCCAACTTTTGTTCAGACATATCCGGAGTAGCGATTAAGGCTTCAAGGATGGCCCCTGCTAACTCCTGTTCTCCATAGTAGAGGGTTCCAAACATTTTGTCACTGATCAGGTTATCAAGATAAGGATTGCCATGAGCAATGACGGGCGTTCCACTGGCTAAACTTTCTAGATAGGTTAAGCCCTGAGTTTCACTCGTAGAGGCTGAAATGAAGAAATCTGCAGCCTTATAGTATAAAGCTGTCTCACTTGGAGCAATCATCCCTGTAAAAATCACATGTTTTTGCAGGTTTAATTTCACTGCTTGCTCTTTCAGACTGTCCAGATAAGGACCGTCTCCAGCAACGACCAGCTTTACTTTATCCTCTTCTTTCAATACTTCAGCAAAAGCATCTAGAACTGCTTGGATATTCTTCTCGTAAGAAATACGCGAAAGACTCAGTAGCATTTTCTCGTCTTCCTGAATACCTAACTTCGAACGAAGTTCTTGCAAGTTTTCCTCTTTAATCTCAGGTCGTTCAAACTTAGCTAGCTCAATTCCGGTTGGAATGACACGTTTTTCAACCTTGACTTTATACTTAGATAGCAGGTCCCGAACAATCTCACTAGGACAGATTACTCCATCTACATCACGAAGGAAGCCTCGTACCAGATATTTTACCATACTTGGACGAATCAACATTCCCTTAGCAATGTAATGTACATAGTCTTCGTACTGGGTATGGTAGGTATGAATAACTGGAATTTTCAATTCTCTCGCAATCCAAATCCCTAACAAACCAAGTGAAAATTCTGTCTGGGTATGAATGATATCGAGTTGATACTGCTTGGCGATTTCAAGTGCCTTTGTAAAACCTCGATAGGCAAATCGTCGATCTTTAAATGCAAAGAAAGGAACACTCGGAATTCGAATAATTTGCCAATCCTCGTAGCGGTTCACATCTTTATCTGTTGTTGTAAAGATAAAAACTGCATGGCCTTGCTTCTCAAGCTCTGTCTTCAAGGTTCGAATACTGGTCGCAACCCCGGAAACCTGAGGAAAATAGGTGTCTGTAAATAAACCAATTCGCATAGATTACCTCACTTTTTACCTAGAGCAGCCTGTTCCCGATAAAATTTTAACCAAATTCCCAGTAAACGCTCTTCTGAATACTGCTTGGATATCCTTTTCGCTTTTTCTTTCAATTCTTTCAACGCTTCAGGATTTTCTTTATATTCTAGGATTGCTTCTCTCATCTCAGAGACATCACTTGTAGCACGATAATCTCCCTCAAGAATGACCTTATACAGGTCCAAATCCCTTAACATAATAGGAGCCTCGCAACTAGCTGCCTCTAAGATAGTCATAGGGAATAGTTCATTATAGCTAGGTAGTAAGAACAAATCAGCTAGAGCATACAGTTCCCGCATCCTCTCCGGTGACACAATACCTGGGAAAATTAGATTTTTAGGTGGATTGTCCATAATCTTCTTATAGCGTTCATAACCATCTGTTATTCCACCAAATGAAAAACCACCAGCCCAGATAAAGGTAATTTCTGGCAATTCTTCAGCAAGACGGATAAAGTCATCTATCCCTTTTCGTTTCTGAACCTGACCCGCACCAACCACGACAAACTGATCTTTTGCGAGATCCATTTCTTCACGAAGTTGTGCAACTTGTTCAGCTGGTAATGGATGCCATTTTTCTTTATTTACAAAATTGGGAATATAAGTTATTTTTTCTCGTGGAATACCCGCAGCAACTAGATCCTCGATAAACATGGGATTAACCACCACCAAGTGTTCCATCCGATTGTAAAAGGAAAAAACATATCGTTTGACAATTCCTTTTAAGAAAAATGGAATTTTCAAACTCCCCTCAAGTGTCTCAGGCAAGAAATGCACATAGCCAACTTTTCTCCCAGAGCGTTTCTTTTGAAATGTGGATAAATAATAAGGGAAATCAATGGTGTGAAAGTGGGTTACGTCTGCCTCTACAGGAAGATTCTCCGTAACAATTAACTGATCTTTGGCATCACGGTGAAGGAGACTAACCAATTCTCTATAGGCTCCTGACACTCCTTGACCAGCCACTTTTTCACTTGAACTTAGCATATTAATACGCAATTTTTTGTTTTCCATATTACTCATTATACCATTTTATTTCAAGAAAATCAGTAAAAGAAAGAAGAGACCAGAGGAAAATGGAGGAGCCCCTCTCTTTTCCAATCGTCTCTCGTAATTTTCCAATCGATTACTTAATTCCTAGGGCGATACGCGCATAGCGACTCATTTTTTCAACCGTCCAGGCTGGATACCAGACCAATTTGACTTCGATATTGGTTACCTCAGGCACCTCTGTCATCGCATCGTGTATCTGGTCTGTTAAGAGGTCAGCCAGTGGGCAGCCCATAGTTGTCAAGGTCATATCAATTTCCGTGTGACCTGTTTCACCATCAAAACGAATCTCGTAAATCAAACCTAGGTTGACAATATCAATTCCCAACTCAGGGTCAATGACCTCCTCCAGGGCAGTCAAAATACGAGTTTTAATCGTTCCAATTTGTTCTTCTGTATAAGCCATATTATTCCTCACTCTTAATCTTCAATAAAATCACGAAGGGGTTTGCTGCGACTTGGTTGGCGCAATTTTCTCAAAGCCTTGGCCTCGATCTGACGGATACGCTCGCGAGTCACGTTAAAGACTTTCCCAACATCTTCAAGGGTACGCATTTTCCCATCATCTAGCCCGAAGCGCAAGCGCAAGACGTTTTCTTCACGGTCTGTGAGAGTATCCAAGACCTCATCCAACTGCTCGCGCAAAACGATTCGAGTTGTGTAGTCTACTGGATTTTCAATCACTTCGTCTTCGATAAAGTCCCCAAGATGGCTGTCGTCCTCTTCACCAATCGGTGTTTCAAGTGATACAGGCTCTTGGGCGATTTTCAAGATTTCACGGACCTTGTCAGGTGTCATATCCATACGCTCAGCGATTTGTTCAGGTGTCGGATCTTGCCCCAATTCTTGAAGGAGATTACGCTGTTCACGGACAAGCTTGTTAATGGTTTCAACCATGTGGACGGGGATACGAATAGTGCGGGCCTGGTCAGCAATGGCACGGGTAATCGCCTGACGAATCCACCAAGTTGCGTAAGTTGAAAACTTGAATCCTTTAGAATAGTCAAACTTATCAACAGCCTTCATCAAGCCCATGTTTCCTTCTTGGATCAAGTCAAGAAACTGCATGCCACGCCCTACGTAGCGCTTAGCAATCGAAACCACCAAACGAAGGTTGGCTTCTGCAAGACGTTGTTTGGCTTCGATATCACCAGCCTCAACAGCTAGGGCCAATTCTTTTTCCTCTTCGTTGGTCAAGAGAGGAACGACCCCAATTTCCTTCAAATACATACGGACTGGATCATTAACCTTGGCAGAAGTTGAGCCAATCAAGTCCTCATCACTAAGTTCTGGTTCTTCTTCTGCACTAAGCACACGCGCACTTGGATTTCCTTCATTATCTGTGATAGAAATTCCAGCATCCTGAATCCGTTGCAAAAGGTCTTCAATGCCGTCTGCATCAAGGGTAAAAGGAATGACCAGACTTGAATTGATTTCGTCGTCTGTTGCTGTTCCTGTTTTTTTGTGGTTACGGATAAAGTCTGCTACTTGCACATCAAATGTGGTTACTTCTTTTTGTTTTGTTGCCATTATTACTCCATTCTTCTCTTTTGGGAAATCAATCGTTGCAATTCTTCCAAGGCTGTGTCTGTATCTCCTACATGGCTAGCTTCCTGCACTTTCTTTTTAATTCTTAAGTTGTCCTTGCTGAGGAGGGCACGGTTTCGAGTCGCTTCGACTTCCGCTAGCTCTTGAGGCGATATCTCAACTGGCAAATCCAAGCTAAGCACGTGGTACCAAGCATTTTCAACCTCAGGCGTCTGATGAGAAAGCTCCTCTGAGCCGATTTCTCCCTGCTCACTTAATAATTCGTAAAGAATCTGAAATTCTGGGGTATCAAAGAAAAAATCTTCTCTTAATCGGTAGTCATTTAGAACAACTGGATTCTCAGCCATCCTATAGAGGAGATGAGCCTCTGCTCTCATGACTGCTGTCAGTTGCCGCGTTACAGGTAAACTAATCGCTGCTGGAGGTTGCTCCTCTTTGACTCTTTCCTGCCTCTGAACAATGCGACTTTCATTTACTATCTGTTCCACCTGCTGGTAATCAAACGAAGGTAGATTATCCGCCAGAATGTGGATATAAGAATTCTGGGCAGTGATAGACTTTTCTTTGGCGATTAGGGGTGCAATCTTTTCAATGAACTCGATTTGCGCCTGCAAGTTATCACTATTTTCTGGCTTGAGCTGGTGAATATAGAACTCTATAGGACTAATCCGAGTCTTGGTTAAAAGGTAAGCCAGGTCTTCAGCAGAATTCTTTTGCAAATACTCATCTGGGTCCATAGCATCAGGTACTCGAACAACCTCCACTGAAAAGTCTTTTAACTCCTCTAGAGCCTTAGCTGTTGCTGCCTGCCCTGCCTTGTCGCCATCATAGCTGAGAACAATTTTTTTTGTAAAGCGTTTGAGGTGGTCAACATGCTCCTTACTTAAGGCTGTCCCCATAGAAGCCACAGCATTTTCTATACCAGCACGGTAGGCTGCAATCACATCCATGAAGCCTTCCATCAGATAGAGCTCCGTAATCTTACCTGTTCCCTTTTTTGCCTTGTCCAAATGATACAACTCGTAACTCTTGTTAAAAATTGCAGTCGAGCGACTATTTTTGTACTTGGCAGTCTGACTATCCGTTTCTTGCCAGATACGACCTGAAAAGGCAATAACCTGCCCCTTGTCATTGGTCAATGGAAAGATGATCCGTCCGAAAAAGGTATCATAAAACTGATTACCATCTGACAGATAAAACAAACCCGAATCCAATAAATCCTTTTCCTCAAACTTGTCAGATAAACGTTGATAAAGATAAGTTCTCTCTGATGGAGCCAGTCCAATCTGGAAGTGCTTCAGAACATCATCTGTCAATCCGCGTTTGTAGAGATAATCCCTTGCTTCTTCTCCCATCTTGGTCGTCATGAGAATTGCATGGTAAAAACGGGCAGCTTCTTCATGCATATCATATAAAGCTTGATGAGGCGAAGCCTGTTGAGGACGAGACTGGACAGGCATGGCTAGTTGAATACCGACGCGCTCCCCTAAGAGCTGAACGGCTTCCATAAAGGACACACCTTGGTATTCTTCGATGAACTTAAAAACATCTCCTGAACGACCACAGCCGAAGCAATGATAAAACTGCTTGTCTTCCACAACGTTGAAAGAAGGGGTCTTCTCACCATGAAAAGGACAGAGCCCTAAATAGTTCCGTCCAGCCTTTTGTAAAGAAATCACGTCGCCTATGACTTCCACAATGTTGGTATTGTTTTTGATTTCTTCAATAACTTGTTTGTCAACCATACACAATACCTCCATTTTATCATAGTTTTACGTTAACTAGTATAGCTTATTTCTGAAAAAAAGTAAACCATTTCATACGCTTTCCAGAATTCTCTTTGCTATATTTTTCCATATTAAAATGGGAGATAAAAAACTCAGAAACACTTCCAGGCTTCTAAGTTTATCTTCACTATTTTTGATGATTATTTAACTCATCTATTCAAATAATTGATAGTAGTCTGAAATTTTCATCTTAGCTTTTTCTTCTTTATTGAGGTCTTGGATGATACGGCCTTCCTTCATGACAATCAGACGATTGCCATACTTGAGGGCGTCTTCCATATGGTGTGTAATCATGAGGGCTGTCAGATGATCTTTGCTGACAAATTCATCTGTTAACTCCATCAAGGCCACACTGGTCTTTGGATCGAGAGCTGCTGTGTGTTCATCCAACAAGAGCAACTCTGGGCGCTTTAAGGTTGCCATCAAAAGACTTAGGGCTTGTCGTTGACCACCTGATAGAAACTCTATAGGGGTGTCCAGATGTCTTTCAAGGCCATTTCCCACTTTTTCAATGGTAGCCTGAAACTCATCCCTATGACTTGATAGTCTTCTAGGTAGGAGCACTCTCTTCTCACCTCGAAACTTGGCAATCAAAAGGTTTTCTGCAACGGTCATTCGGGGAGCCGTACCCATCTTGGGATCCTGAAAGACACGAGACAAGTACTTAGCCCGCTTTTCAGGTGAAAAATGAGTCACGTCCTCGCCCATGATGCGGATACTTCCGCTTGTTAAAGGTAGGGTCCCTGCAATAGTGTTAAAAAGAGTTGACTTCCCAGCTCCATTTCCACCTAGGATGGTAATAAAATCATGTTCGAAAATTTCAAGAGAAACATCATTCAGAATGATTTTTTCCTCGTCAAAGCCATTTGTGATGACCTTGGTAGCATTTTTTAATTCTACAATTGCTGTCATTTGCTAAACTTGACTCCTTTCAGGTATTTGCTTTTGAAGGTTGGAATCATGAGGCAAACTGCCAAAATCAAGGCGCTGTACAAACGAAGATAACTTGTATTAAACCCAAGAGCAATCACTCCCCAAACGAGGAATTGATAAGCAATAGACCCTACGACGATGGTCATGAGTCGCTCTGCCAGGGTCAAACTCTTGAACAAAACCTCACCAATAATCAAGCTAGCAAGCCCTACGACAATCACGCCGATTCCTCGAGAAACATCCGCGTATCCTTCTTGTTGAGCAATTAAGGCTCCTGCAAGTGCGATGATCCCATTTGAGAGAACCAAGCCCATAAGTTCCATTCGTCCTGTATTGATACCAAAGCTTCGAGCCATATCGGGATTGTCACCTGTAGCGATGTAGGCCTGACCTAGTTTTGTATCAAGGAAAAAGAGCATGAGACCAATAACAAGGACAACAAAGATAAAGCCAGTCAGGAGTTGATTGAGGTCTGAATCGAAAGGCAAGACATCCTGAATTTGCTTGGTTCCAAGAAGACCCAGATTGGCACGCCCCATAATCATGAGCATGATGGAATGGCAAGAAGTCATAACCAAAATCCCTGATAAGAGGGTTGGGATTTTTCCTTTAGTATATAAGAGACCTGTCGCCATTCCAGCTAGACAGCCCGCTCCTACTGCAGCTAAGGTCGCTAAAAACGGATTGACTCCCTGTGTTATCAAGGTTACAGCTACTGCTCCCCCAAGAGGAAAAGAACCTTCAGTAGTCATATCAGGGAAATTCAAAATTCGAAAAGTCATAAAGATTCCCAAACCTAAAATCGCCCAGACCATCCCCTGAGAAATAATGGATACTATCATAATCTTTCACTCATTTCTTTCTTTAGTAAAAATGGGAGGAGATGTGTCCAGCTCCTCCTTTATCTTTATTCAATCACTTGTCCTGCTTCTTTTAGAACGGACTCAGGAATGGTGATACCAAGTTCCTGCGCTAGTTTTTTGTTAATCACTGACTTACCAGTTGAAAAGACATTAACTGGCGTATCAGCTGGTTTTTCACCTTTCAAAACTTTGGCAATCATTTTACCAGTAGCCACTCCAAGATCGTGTTGGTCAACTACTACAGATGCTAATCCACCTGCTTCTACCATGGCAGTAGCACTTGGGTAGATTGGCTTTTTAGCTGTTTGGTTGCTTGAAACAACTGTTGAGAATGCTGATGCAATGGTGTTGTCAATTGGAACCCAAATCGCATCGACCTTACTTGTCATGACATTAACTGTTGAAGCAATTTCATTTGTTGATGGAACAGCAAATGTTTCGACTGTCAAACCTGCTTTTTCAGCATAAGCCTTGAATTCTTCTACCTGTGTTTTTGAGTTATCTTCGCTACTTGAGTAAAGAGCGCCGATTGTTTTGACATTTGGTGTCAAAGCTTTAATCAATT
The DNA here is from genome assembly GCA_963554245.1 of uncultured Streptococcus sp. Taxonomy (GTDB): domain Bacteria; phylum Bacillota; class Bacilli; order Lactobacillales; family Streptococcaceae; genus Streptococcus. Next base: position 5,008 of record CAUVRF010000011.1, on the reverse strand, counting down.
CCACTTGCTGTTCAGCAGGGTTGTGGTCTGATACCCCTGTTATGTTGCCACCTGGTTTTTTCAAATCTTTGACCAAGTTAGCACCGATTGGGTCTGTAATAGCAGCCATGATAACTGGTAGATCTTTAGTAGCACTTGCAAGTCCTTGAGCTGCTGGTGTTGCAATCCCAACAACTACATCGTTTCCATTTGCTACCAATTGTTTACTCATGGTTGCAACCTTGCTCTGATCGCCTTCAGAGTTCATAAAGTCGATTTTTACTTGGTCGTCCTTATAGCCTTCTTCAGCTAGTCCATCTTGAATCCCTTGGTAAATCAAGTCCAAGGATGGATGACTAACAAATTGAAGGACACCAACCTTAGCAACCTTTTGCTCTTCCTTAGCTACCGGCTTGTTCATAGATGAATAAATCAAGCTAGCCACTACCAATACTGCTAATCCAGCGATAATTCCCATTAAACGTTTATTTTTCATATTCTTTCTCCTTTTAAATCACTTGTATAATGCTCTTTTCAACAAAACAAGCGATTCCATCGTTTAAATTCCAATATCTTTCCTCCCATAGAAAAAGTCCTCACACAAAAAACTTGTGTGAGGACGTCGATGCGCGGTGCCACCTCAATTATAGGGAATATCCCTATCGCTCTTTCTCGCAATAACGAGTTGCACTGTAAGGTGTGCTCACCGAATTCTTATGATTTCAAATTCTTTATAACATTCAGCCCAATTTTCATCACTTTCATCTATCTGTTTCCACCAACCACAGACTCTCTAAAAAACTTCAATGATTACTTTCTGAATGTTTAAATTATATCATTTTTCAAATACTTGTCAAGACTATTTTTAGAATTTTTTAAACAATTCAAAAACTTCCCCTTGAAAAAAGAGGAAGTTTGTAGAATATCAGCCTGAATTACGCAAACCAGTTGCAATACCGTTAATAGTTGTATGGATCAGTTTTTCTTCGTCAGCTGACAATTCGCCGCGACGTTGACGTTTGATCAACTCCAACTGGATGTAGTTAAGGATATTAAAGTAAGGCATACGATAGTTTAGGCTGTCTTTTAGGTAAGAGTTTTCTGCCAAGAGTTCGTCATAACCTTCGATAGCTAAAATAACGTCCTTAGTCAACTGCCATTCATCTAAAATAGTGTAGTAGATAGCTTGTACTTCTTCGTCTTCACAGAGCTTGGCATATTCAAAAGCAATGTTCATATTAGACTTAGACAAGACCATGTCTACATTGGAAAGCAAAGATTGGAAGAAAGGCCAGTTTTGGTACATATCTCGAAGAAACTCGATATTCTTCGGATCTTGATCTATAAACTCTTTAAAGCTTGATCCAACTCCGTACCATCCAGGGAACATGACACGGCTTTGTGACCATGAGAAAACCCAAGGGATAGCACGCAAACCACCGATTTCAGTGATGGTCTTACGAGCTGCTGGACGCGAACCGATATTGAAGCTGGAAATAGCCTTGATTGGACTTGATTCAAAGAAATAGTCATAGAAATGTTCATTTCCAAAGACCAAATCACGGTAGATATCATAACTACGGTCTACTACTTGATCCATGATGGCTTCGTAACGATTTGACGTATTGGTATCACTCTTCTTCTTGGTAATCATACGGTTAATGGCTGCAGAAACCAACATTTCAAGGTTGTAATAAGCAGCATCTTTGTTACCGTATTTATTTCCAATGACTTCTCCTTGCTCAGTCAGACGGATACGGTCCTTAATAGACTTGAGCGGTTGAGATGTGATGGCTTCATAAGTTGGTCCACCACCACGACCCACAGTACCACCACGACCATGGAAGAAAGTAACCTTAACGCCAAATTCATCCCCAATAGCAGTCAGTTGTTGTTGCGCTTTATAGAGAGTCCAACATGAGGATAGGTAACCACCGTCTTTGTTACTATCAGAGTAGCCAAGCATGATTTCTTGGTAGTTGTCTTTTGAAGCAATCCATTTTTTAGCCAATGGAAGAGAGAAATATCTTCTCATGGTTTCTTCCGAGTGATCCAAGTCTTCAATCGTTTCAAAGAGGGGAACAATCTGAACGCGCGATTTTTGAGCATCCACCAAGCCGACTTCCTTGAGCATAATGGCTAATTCTAGCATATCAGATACACTTGTCGCGTGAGAAATGATAGTTTGGCGAATGACATTTTCACCCAGTTTATCCTTCAACTTACGAGCAGTTTTGAAGATAGACAATTCTTTCTCAAGCAGTTCTGACTTTTCAGCATGAGTAGCTGAGAGGATACGAGGATCTTCTTCCAACTCTTTTAAGAGGAGGGCGCATTTTTCATCTTCAGAGAGATCGCTATAATGGTCGTTGATGCCAGCAGATGCTAACAATTCAGCTACACAGGCTTCATGAACACTAGAGTCTTGGCGCATATCGATAGAAGCAAGGTAGAAGCCAAAGATTTCAACGGCTTGCATCAGTTCCACAAATTCTCCTGAAATCAGGTATTCTCCTTTGTTCTCAAGGAGAGAATCTCGAATGGCCAACAAGTCTTGATAAAATTCATCTGCAGTAGCATATCTAGGCTGAAGATCCTTATCTTCAATGAGATAAGCCTTAGTTGCCTGCATCTTAGCTTGGATATCAAAGAGGGCACGGCGATAGAGTTCTTTTTCACGGTAAATGGAGTTATCTTGTGACTTCAGCGCCATCTCACGGACCTTGTCGCTGACATTCACGATGCTGGTTGACAGTGAAAATTCACGATAAAGATTATAAATCTTTTCATCGTAGTAGTTCATGATGACTTCGCACTGAGTCAAAGCTGATTTATTGAGGGTTTCCGCTGTTACGAAAGGATTTCCATCACGGTCTCCTCCAATCCACATCCCCATAGTAATTGGTTTTGGATGTTGGAGCTCAATTCCTTGTTCTTTAGCTAGTTTCTTATATTCAGCCGTCAAACGCGGAACAGCATTCAGGAAGGAACTTTGATAGTACTCCATCACGTTCGTGATTTCGTTGGTTACTTTCAACTTCTTCTCACGAATCATGTCTGTTTGCATGATAATTTCAATGTAACGACGGAGATCCATGTTCCATTTTTCTTTATTAATCAAGCCGAGTTTGACATCACGGTACTTGCGCAAGAGAGTATGGATATGGTTGGTCAAGTCCAGCATACTCTTGCGTTGTACTTGCGTTGGATGGGCGGTCAAGACAGGAACGACATTTAACTTTTCTAAAATTTCGGCTGCATTTTCTTTTTCAGCTACCATCTTAATCGTTGTAGATAGTTTCCCTAGATAGTCTTGGTCCACATTATTTTGGTGATTGATTTCATAGGCCAAATCCACATCCTCAGAGATATTAATCAAAAGTGGAAGGATAGAGAAATAGCGTGAAATGTAAATCATTTCTTCATTCGAAAGACTGGTCACTAGGTCATTTAACCCTTGATAATTCTCGCTAGTTGATAATTCCTTCAACTGGATAATCTTTTCAAAGGTTTCTGGCGCCAGCATATTTTTTGTGATATCTTCTAATAGCTCAGTCAGAATCAAGACTTCTTCTTGGACGACTGCTTTATTACTATAGTTTTCTAATTTTTGAAGAGACATATACTTTCCTTTCCATTCAATCCTTACAGATTTTCATCGGTTTGATTCTCGTATTCTCTGATAAGTTTGGCACGTTTTTCACTTGCATCAATGTTCAGTACAAGCGCGATGGCCACGGATAATACCAATAGACTGTTCCCACCTTGTGAAAGGAAGGGGAAGGTTACCCCTGTAGAAGGAATCAACCCTGAAATCCCACCAATATTGACAAAGACCTGAACAAGGATCATTCCTCCGACACCAATAGCAACCATGGAGTTAAAGGGATCCTTTGCTCGAATACCAACCAAGATGATTCGCAAAATCAAGAAGAAGAGTAAAGCCAAAATCATACTGGCTCCAACGAATCCAAACTCCTCGATGACAATCGAAAAGACAAAATCCGTATGGGCTTCTGGCAGATAACCACGCTTCTCGATGGAATTCCCTAGTCCCAGTCCGAACCAGCCTCCATTTACCATTGCATAGTAGGAATTTGCGAGCTGGTGTCCTGCACCCGCCAAGTCATTAAAGGGATTAAAGAAGGCACTAAAACGTTTAGCAACGTAACCAAATACAGGAATTTGAGAGAACTTTTCAACCCCAACAAAGCGAATGACAGACAAGACTAACATTGAGCTCCCTGCCAAGAGAGCCAGAATGGTCGAGAACCAACGATAGGCGATCCCACTTACGGTATACATGATGAGCGCCACCAAGACCAAGATGGTCGCATTTCCCAAATCTGGGAAAATTCCCAAGCTACCAATCAGAACCAGCAGAACAAAACGCCAGTCGTTAAAAGCTCGAGGTAGCCACTGATTCTGTGTCAAAACCTGGAAGTCATAAACCGCAATCTCATCTTGTTGTTTTGAAAATCGATGTGCCAGGTACCAGATGATGATAATCTTAAGGTACTCTGCAGGCTGAATCGTTACAGGTCCTACAGAAATCCATCCGTATGCTCCATTGACAGGTGTTCCGACCAGTCGTGCAAGAGCTAAAAGAACCATCTCCACAATCATTACGATAAAGATGAGACGTCCGTTTCTTAGGAAACCTAATTTTAATTTATAGATTAAGGCAATCAGAATCAAACTAGCTATCCAGAAGATCCCTTGGTTTCGCACCAATTGAAAAGCGCTTTTTCCTTCTTCGATCAAGGTTGCACTCGTTGTCGAATATACCACAATCAGCCCCAAAATCGATAAAAGGAAGTAAGGAATCAAAATGGAATAGTTTAGTAGGTGCCTTTTACTAATTTTCATATTTCACCACTCTAATAGGAACAGACGCTTCTGTTCCCAATTCCGTTTTATTTTCTAGTTTTGATTGCTATTATACCACTTTTTCAGAAAGAAAAAAACTCTTATCCTTTAATCCTTCGAATTTTACTCATTTTTTGTCTTCAAGCATAAAAAATACAAA